>NZ_JBKBVB010000071.1:0-23113 GCF_046289595.1 Pseudorhodoplanes sp. | reverse complement strand
ATATGGCGTCGCTTTGGCTCAAGCAGAAATTCTCGATGTTCGGGATCGACGGCTTTTCGATCGGCGGCGGTGCCCGCTACATCGGAAAATCCTGGTCGACCGGCTTTTCCCCCTACACGCTGAAGTCGGACGGCTCATACGCGACCGCGACCATCGAAACTCCGAGTTTCATGCTCTACGACGCGATGTTCGCCTGGGAGGACAAGCACTGGCGCTTCCAGATCAATGTGCAAAATATCGGCGACACGATCCACGTGACGACCTGTCTCGCCCGCGGTGACTGCTTCTATGGTGCACGCCGCACGGTGCTGTCCAGCCTCATATACAAATTCTAGCCGCAGAAAGAGAGAGATGCTCAGTCGCAGTTCGGTGAGGATATGGTCGAGGATTCATACCTGGACCAGCGTGATCAGCACGGTGTTCCTGCTGATGCTCTGCATCACCGGGCTGCCGCTGATCTTCAACCACGAACTGAACCATGCGCTGTACGACGAAGTGGAGCCGGCCGCGCTGCCGGCGGATACGGCTCCGGCCAATCTGGACAGGATCGTCGAGAACGGGCTCGCGCGAAATCCCGGCCATGCCGTCCAGTTCATGTTCTGGGATCGCGACGAACCGGAACTGATCTGGCTCAGCATCGGCAAGGCGGTCGATTCCAATCCCGACCAGAACCGGCTGCTGAAACTCGATTCGCGGACCGGGGAATTTCTCGAAGAGGTCGATTTCCGCAACCGCCTGACCTACGTGATCTACCGGCTGCATGTCGACATGTATGCCGGGCTGCCCGGCAAGCTGTTTCTCGGGCTGATGGGCCTTTTGTTCTGCGTGGCCATCGTATCCGGCGTGGTGCTGTACTGGCCGTCCACCCGCAAACTCGATTTTGGTGCCATGCGCCGCGACCGTCCGCGTCTGGTGCGGTGGCTCGACCTGCACAATCTGCTTGGAATCGTTACGGTGGTGTGGGCCTTGACCGTCGGATTCACTGGCGTGATCAACACCTGGGCCGATCTGATCTTCAAGCTATGGCAGAACGACCAGCTTGTTGCGATGACGCAGGCTTACAGGGATCGTTCCACCCCGCAGGGGCCGACATCCGTGGACGCTGCGGTGTCGGCCGCGCGCGAAGCCATGCCGGGCATGCAGCCGTCCTTTGTCGCGTTTCCCGGCAATCCGTTTTCCAGCAAGAGCCACTATGCCGTGTTCATGCGCGGCGACACGCCGTTGACCTCGCGCCTGTTGCGGCCGGTGCTGATCGATGCCGAAACCGGCACGCTGACCGACAGCCGTGAAATGCCGCTTTACGCCAAGGCACTCCTGATCTCGCAGCCACTGCATTTCGGCGATTACGGCGGCATGCCGCTGAAGATTCTCTGGGCACTGCTGACGGTTGCGACCATCGTCGTGCTGATCACCGGGCTCTATCTCTGGGTGGCGCGGACACGGCGAAAGCGCGCGGCGAAAGCCGCGATCCGCGTGGCCTATGCTGCCGCGCAGCACTGACCGTCGGCCGGGCATCATGCAGCGTTCGGCGTTACAGGTCTTTGCCGTTCCGATTGCGCTCGGCATCTTGAGTGCGGTCGGCCTTCTGGCCGCGCTTCTCGGCGACGGTCCGTGGGACGCGGTGTCGTGGCTGGCGCTCGGAATTCCGTGCGCGGTCACGGCCTGGTTCTGGTTCGGGGCAGGACGGGTGTTCCGCCGGCGGAGCAAGGGGGAGGTGTGACAAGCAGGACTTCGCCCGGGTGAGATCACGCCGCTGTCGGGCCAACCGTGATGCTTCCGTCAGTGCCGGCCTTGCCGCTGACGATGCTGCGCCGTTCCGCTTCTTCGAGATAGTCGCGCATCGACATTTTGGAATGCTCGTCGGACATCGACTTGAGAACGTCCTTGATGCGGTCGAGCGCCGCCAGAGAGTCGGAATTGTCGGACCGCCGCTGCTCGACATGCACGAGCGAGCTGATGATCTGCAACTGGTTGCCGATGCGGTGATTGATCTCGCGGATCAGGGCGTCCTTCTGCTTGGTGCGTTCGGTGACCAGCCGCTCGAGTTCGGCGCGTTGCTGCAGCGGCGAGGGAAGATCCTTGATCTGCGGGATGATATACGCAAAGGCCAACGCGGTGCCGACCGAGGCGAGGGCGGTGAACGCCGTGATCGCGGCGTGAAGCCGCAGATATTCCGCGCCTGCAAAAGCAGAAAGAACGTGGACGACGTGGGTCATCCCGCAGGCCACGATGAAGACGACGAACAGCAGCCAAAGCCAGGGGTAGGGAATATCCGCGCGGCGATGCCGCAGGACGATCGCCATCGTGATCGGAATTGCAAAATAGGCGGCCGCAATCGCCAGATCGCTCCCGACCACCAGCCAGAACATGGTGGCGTCGGAACTGCAGAATTCGATGATGCGCTGGATCATGCCCCGCCCTCGGAACGCCGGATTTTATTGTCTTTCCAAGGATTGCAGTTGGGACTAATCCGGTGGAGAGCGGCAGGTTCCGGTCGGGCCTCGAATAATTTTGATGCGGGCCGATGGGCCTGCGCGGGTGTCGGCGAGCCGGACCACCGCCGCACCGCTACGTCCCGTAACTCTGGATCAGGCTGCCCGCCACCAGCGTCCAGCCGTCGACCAGCACGAAGAAGATCAACTTGAACGGCAGCGACACGATCACCGGCGGCAGCATCATCATGCCCATCGACATGAGCACGGACGCGACCACGAGGTCGATGATCAGGAAGGGCAGGAATAACAGGAAACCGATCTCGAAGGCGCGTTTGAGTTCCGAAATCATGAAGGCCGGGATCAGAATGCGCAGCGACAGGTCTTCCGGCGCCGCGGGTCTCGGCTCGCGCGACAGATCGATGAACAACGCCAGATCCTTCTCGCGGACATTGTTCAACATGAAGGTGCGGAACGGGCCGGACGCGCGCTCGAACGCCTGCTCGGTGGAAATTTCGTTGTTCATCAACGGCCGGATGCCGTTGTCATAGGCGTTCTGGAATGCCGGCCCCATCACGAAGGCGGTCAGGAACAGGGCGAGGGCCACGATGACCGCGTTGGGCGGCGCGGTGCCGGTACCGAGCGCGGTGCGAAGGAGCGACAGAACGACCACGATCCGCGTGAACGAGGTCATCATCACGAGGATCGAGGGCGCAAGGGACAGCACCGTGATCAGCGCGATGAGCTGGATCACGCGTTCGGTCAGGCCTGCGCCTTCGCCGAAATTGATGCTGATGTCCTGCGCCAGCGCAGGGGTTGCGACGCTTGAAAGGCCTACAAGGACCGCGGCCCCCGTCAACAGACGGACGCCAGCCGCGGCTGGCTTCGTCAGGAGGGCTTCCCGGCCGGCCGGCCGAGCAGGTTTGCCATCTCCTGCTCGATGCTTCCGAACACGTCGTCGGATTTGGCCGGGGCTTTTTCGGTGGCCGTGGCGGCGGGCGGCGGCGTCTCGGGCTCGATCGTGATCGCGGGAGCCGCGTCGGCGACAGGCTCGGCTGCGGTCGGCTCCGGTGCGACCGGCGGTGCGACCGGCGGCGCGATCGGCGGCGCCACACGCGGGGCCTCGGCGACGGGCTGTTTTGGCGCAGGCTTGGCAGCAACTGCCGGTGCGGGCGCCGTTGCACCCGGCCGGCGCAAGGCCGCTTCGAGGCGGGATGCCATATCCGCAAGGTTCTGATCGGCGGCGGATGTCGCGACCGGCGCCGGTGCGGGTTTGGCGCGCGGGGCTTCGGCAACCGGCGCTGTCGGCCGTGGCGTCGGTGCTGCCACCGCTGCCGGCTGGACCGACAATTCGGCGGCAAGACCGGCGAGCGCGTCGGCCGAGCGCGAACGTTTCGGGGCCGGTGTCGCGGCGGGCGCCGGTGCGGCCGGGGGGAGTACCGGTTCCGGTGCCGCCGCCCATTGCGCCGGCTCGTCCAGCGGCGCCGGCCGTGCCGCACGCGCCGGCTTTGCCGCGGGCTCCGGCTGCAGCGGCCAGGCGGTCTCGTCCGGCGCCACGGCGCGCGCAAGCGATTCGATCGCAGCAGCGGTGCGCGCCGGAGCCGCTTCGCGCGCAGCCTGACCGCGCACGATATTGGCCTCGATCAGGATGTCGGTCGGACCGCCGATCATGATGAGATGCTCGGTATTGTCCCTGCGGATCAGCACCAGCTTGCGGCGGCCATCGACCGCACCGGCTTCGATGACTGCGAGCCGCGGCGCACGCCCGCGTCCGGCCGCGCCGCCGAGCGCGCCGGATCCGAAGCGGCGAATCAGCCAGGCGGTGATGCCGATCAGCACGAACACCACCACGAATGCGATGAAGAATCGGACGGGAAGCGATGTCCCTTCGCCGAACAGGCTATCCATCGGACCGACCGGCCTCCTGCTGCCGGGACGATGCGCGAAGCACCGCCCGTTCGGTTAACGTTTCGGCAAGTTTTGCCGCCCCAAGCACTAAAGAAGTCTTAACGCACCAGCGAGCCCTTATACCGCCTTCGGGTCAAATCCGGCGCGCGACTTGTCAAATTGGTAAACCGGCGATCCAAGGCCAAAGCATGGCGCGGGCGTCTTAACCGGACATTAACCATACGCCCGGCAAAGTTTGCCCGGTCCTCTCCAGCGCGAAGGCGCCCCGATGCCGATTTCCGGTCTGCCGATTCTCGACATGCTCCGCACCAAGATGCAGTGGCATCAGGAACGCCAGCGCGTGCTCGCCGAGAACGTGGCCAATGCCGACACGCCAAATTTTCGGCCGGTCGATCTGACGCCCCCCGAATTCGAGCGCCGCGCGCCGGCCGCCCAGACGGTCGCGCTGCAACGCACGAATCAGATGCATGTCGGCGGTGCCATGAGCGGTGGAACCGGGCCCTTCAAGAGCGCGCGTGGCGGGTCCGAAGTCCGTCCGGCCGGTAACGCGGTAGGGCTTGAGGAAGAGATGCTGAAGGTCGCGCAGAACCAGATGGATTATCACGCCGCGGCGACGCTCTACTCCAAAAGCCTGGGCCTGGTGAAGACCGCGATCGGCAAGCGCTGACGGAGGAAATCGTGGATTTCATCAAATCGATTGCCATTGCCGCTTCGGGACTTAAAGCGCAGTCCGGCCGGATGCGGGTGATCGCCGAAAATATTGCCAACGCCGATTCGACCTCAATGACTCCCGGCGGCGAACCCTACCGCCGCAAGATCCCGACCTTCCGCTCCGAGATCGACCGCTCGCTCGACGCCCGCGTGGTCTCGCTCGGCCGCATTCAGACCGACCAATCCGCCTTCACCACCAAGCATATGCCTGGCCATCCCGCGGCCGATGCCACCGGCCATGTCAAGCATCCCAACGTCAATCCGCTGGTGGAGATGACCGATATGCGCGAGGCCCAGCGATCCTACGAAGCCAATATCAATGTCATCGGCGCCACGCGGCGGATGCTCCAGCGCACCATCGACATTCTGAAGGCCTGAGGAGGCGCGATCATGCAGTCGGCGGCAAGTGCGGCCAAGGCTTATGCGGCGCTGGCGAAGCTTGGCAATCCGGCGTCGGCAGCGGCCGACGTCAAGGGGGCAGCAGGCGGCGAAAATTTCGGCGCGGTGCTGAAAGACGCGCTGGCCGCGGTCAACAGTGCGGCCAAGACCTCGGACGGCCAGGCACAGGCGCTGGCGACCGGGAAGGCGAATGTGGTCGATGTCGTGACCGCGGTCGCCGAATCCGAAGTCGCGGTTGAGACATTGGTCGCGGTGCGCGATCGCGTTATCGCGGCCTATGAAGAAATCATGCGGATGCCGATCTGAGACAAAGCATAATGACGAACCGATCGTTTCCGCGTCATCGGAAATCCAGCCTGTCCGTTTCTGCATCCCGGCTTTCGCAGGGACGGACGGGATATGTTGCACGGCTCTAACGCAAGAAACGATCACAATGACAGGCCCCGAAGTTCTCGATGTGGCACGCGATGCCATCCTGACCCTGGTGCTGGTCGCGAGCCCGCTGATGCTGATCGGACTTGCGGTCGGCGTCACCATCTCGCTGTTTCAGGCCCTGACCCAGATCCAGGAAATGACGCTGGTTTTCGTTCCGAAAATCCTCGCGGTGTTCATCACCCTCCTGCTTGCGCTGCCGTTCATGGCCGACGCCATGCAGGGCCACATGATGCGGATTTCGACCCGGATTGTGAGCGGGGGATGAACGGAGCGCGGCAATGGCAGAGCGCCTTGCCGCAGCGACGGTGAGCCATCATGCGCATCGACCTTTCGGTGCTGCCGGCGCTGGCCGCCACCTTCATGCTGGTCTTCGCCCGCATCGGCACCATGGTGATGCTGCTGCCGGGTCTTGGCGAAATGACCATGCCGGTGCGCATCAGGCTTACGGTGGCGCTGGCGCTGAGCGCGATGTTTCTGCCGCTGCATCGCAACGCCTACAACATCGATACGGGCGATCTCGGCGCGGTGCTGGCGATGCTCGGCCATGAGATCCTGATCGGCGTGGTTCTCGGGCTGGTGGCGCGGCTTTCGCTCTCGGCCTTGCAGGTTGCCGGCACCGCCATCGCCCAGCAGATGGGGCTTGGCTTCGTCACCGCGATCGATCCCGCGCTCGGGCAGCAAAATGTCATCGTCGCCAACTTTCTTTCCATCCTCGGACTGACGCTGATTTTCGCGACCGACTTGCATTATCTCGTGATTGCGGCGCTGAATGACAGCTACAGCATCTTCGCGCCCGGCACCGCGATCATGTTCGGTGACATCGCCAAACTGATGACCAGCACCGTTGCCGGCGCTTTCAAGGTCGGCATCCAGCTCGCTGCGCCTTTCCTCGTTTTCGGTCTGCTGTTCAATCTCGGTCTCGGCGTGCTGTCGCGTCTGATGCCGCAGATGCAGGTCTTCTTCGTCGGCCTGCCGCTCTCGATCCTGCTCGGGCTGCTCATTCTTCTGGTCGTGGTCGGCGCGATGATGACCACGTTCCTTGAATTCATCGGCGCGGTGCTGCGCCAGCTCGCACCCTATTCGTGACCGGCAGATGCGACGATGGCCGAGCAGAACGAAGAAAATGAAAAATCACAGGATCCGACGCAGAAGCGGTTGAACGACGCGCTGGAGAAGGGTGACGTCGTCAAGAGCCAGGAAGTCTCAACCTGGTTCGTGCTGGCCGGCGGCACCCTGATGATGATGGTTTTCGCCGGTTCGATGGGAAGCGGCCTCAAGACGACCTTCGCGGGCCTGATGTCCAATGCTCACCAGATTCCGGCCGATGGCGCAGGATTGCTTCGCCTGTCCGGCCGGCTCGGCGTCGAGGTCATTGCCGCGGTCGCCATACCGGTGCTGCTGGTCGCATTGTTCGCCGTAGGCGGAAACCTGATCCAGCATCAGCTGGTCTGGTCGACCGAAAGCCTGAAACCAAAGCTGTCGAAAATCTCGCCGGCTGCGGGCCTGAAGCGGCTGTTCTCCAAAGTCGCGCTGATGAATTTTGCCAAGGGCATCGCAAAGATCGTTCTGCTCGGCACCGTAATGGCCATGCTGCTCTGGCCGGAGCGCACGCGGCTCGACACCCTGGTCACGCTGGACGCAGCAGCGATCCTGCCTTTTGTCTCGATCTTCGCGCTGAAGATGCTCGGCTTCGTCGTCGTCATCATGGCCTTCATCGCCGCCGCCGACTATGCCTTCCAGTACAAGCAGTGGTTCGAGAAACAGAAGATGTCGATGCGCGAGATCAAGGAGGAGTTCAAGCAGACCGAAGGCGATCCGATGATCAAGGCGCGGATCCGCCGCATCCGCGAAACCCGGTCGCGCAAGCGCATGATGGCGGCGGTGCCGGATGCTTCGGTGGTGATCATGAACCCGACCCACTATGCCGTGGCGCTGAAATACGAGCGCGGCGACAACGCCCCGGTCTGCGTCGCCAAAGGCATGGACGCTCTCGCCCTCAAAATCAGGGAAATCGCTGAAGCCCATGATGTGCCGGTGGTCGAAAATGCGCCGCTGGCGCGCGCCCTGCACGCCACCGTGGAGGTCGACCAGGAAATCCCCGCCGAGCATTACCGGGCGGTCGCCGAGGTCATTGGCTATGTGATGCGGCTGCGGCGGGGGCTGAGACATTGAAATCGCCGGCGGCCATTGCGGTGCGCTGCGAAGCAGCGAACCCGGAATCCGGAATAGCGGCCGGCCGAATGGATTTCGGGCTCGCGGACCTTCGTCCGCGCCCCGGAATGACAAATGGGCCTTGCGGATCACCTTGGGCTTGAGGCATCAGGAATCATGGCATCAACCGATCTGGGCGAGATGAAGCTTCAGCGGTCGCGGCGCAGCGGCAGTATCGGGCTCGTGCTTCTGATTGCGGTGGTGCTGGTGGCCGCCGCGATCGGGCTGCTGCAGGTCGGCCGGGGCAATGCGTCTCTTTATATTTTGGTCCTGCTGGCCGTCCTCGGGACGGTCGGGGTCTTTTCGTTATTCGCGCTGGCGTCGGGCATCCTGCGCTTCGGCGGGCAGGACACTGATGACACCGATATCCGGGGTCTTGTCGATGGCGCGTTCGACGGCATCCTCGTGACCGACCAAAGCGGCCGGGTGGTCTATGCCAATGCCGCCTATATGCAGCTGATCGGGGCTGCGAGCCACAAGGACATCCGTCCGATCGAGCGGGTCTTTCTCGGCGATCCGGACGTCTCCGAGGCGGTCTACCGGCTGGTCAAGGCGGCGCGCGAGGGCCGCAGGCTGCAGGAGGAAGTGCGCATCGGCGGGGCGCGCGGTGAGCCCGGACGCTGGCTGCGGCTGCGGGTGCGGCCCGGTGGCGAAGGCCGCAAGTCCCGCACCACGATCTGGAGCGTGGCGGATGTCACGCGCGACCGCGAGAAGCAGGAAAACGTCTTCCAGGAATTGCAGCACGCGATCGACTATCTCGATCACGCGCCGGCCGGCTTCTTTTCGGCCGACGGGGCCGGCAATATCGTTTATCTCAACGCCACGCTCGCAAGCTGGCTCGACCAGGATCTGGCGGAAGTCGGCTCCGGCGGCTTGCGGCTCGCCGATATCGTACCGGGCGAGGGCGCCTCGCTTCTGTCCCTGCCGGCGGCGCCAGGCGAGGTGAAGACCGAAGTCCTCGACCTCGATTTCAAGACCCGCGGTGGCCGCTCCATCCCGGTCCGCCTCTTCCACAAGGTGGCGTTCGGCGCCGATGGGGCGCCCGGTCCCTCGCGCACGCTGGTGCTCAACCGCGCCCGCGGCGAAAACGAGGATGCGCAGCGTGCCGCCGAGGTGCGCTTCATGCGCTTCTTCAATCACACCCCGATGGCGATCGCGACCGTGGACCGGTCGGGGCGGGTGGTGCGTTCCAATGCGCTGTTCGCGCGCATGTTCAGGGACGCGCCCGACGCGCAGCGCAATATCCTGTCGACCGTCGTCGAACGCGAGCGCGCCGGACTGGAACAGGCGATCGCCAAAGCGGGGCAGGGGCAGGGCGACATTCCCCCAGTCGAGGCGGCGCTTGCGAGCGGCAACGAACGCTTCGCCACCTTCTTTGTGACGGCGATCGATGACGATGCCGAGCGCGATCAGGAATCGGCGATCATCTATGCGCTCGATGTCACCGAGCGGCGGGCGCTGGAAAACCAGATCAAGCAGCAGCAGAAGATGGATACCGTGGGCCAGCTCGCCGGCGGCATCGCCCATGACTTCAACAACGTGCTGTCGGCGATCATGATGGCGACGGATTTCCTGCTCGGCGCCCACAAGCCGACCGACCCGTCTTTCGCCGACATCATGCAGATCAAGCAGAATGCCAATCGTGCGGCCTCGCTGGTGCGGCAGCTTCTGGCCTTCTCGCGCAGGCAGACGCTGCGCCCCCAGGTGCTCGATCTCGGCGAGTCGCTGTCCGACCTCACCATCCTGCTGCGGCGGCTGATCGGCGAGAAGGTCAAGCTCGACGTGGTGCATGGCCGGGATCTGTGGCCGGTCAAGGCCGACCTGTCGCAATTCGAGCAGGTCGTCGTCAATCTCGCGGTCAATGCGCGCGACGCCATGCCGGACGGCGGACGTCTGACCGTGCGCACCGCGAATGTGGCGGCGGGCGATCCGCGCCTTGCGTCACATAAGGGCATGCCGAACGCCGATTACGTGCTGGTCGAGGTGACCGACAGCGGCACCGGCATGACGCCCGAGGTGATGGCGCAGATTTTCGAGCCGTTCTTTTCGACCAAGGAGGTCGGCAAGGGGACCGGGCTCGGCCTGTCGACGGTCTATGGCATCGTCAAGCAGACCGGCGGATTTATTTATGTGGATTCCGCGCTCGGCAAGGGCACGACCTTCCGCATCTTCCTGCCCCGCCATGTCCCGGACGCCGAAGTTGAGGAGCCCGCGGCGGAGAAGCCCGCGATCGCCGGCGCGCTCGCGGCGGCCGGCAAGCTTGCCGAGGCGGCGCAGGCCGATCTCACCGGGCGCGGCACCGTTCTCCTGGTCGAGGATGAGGAAGGTCTGCGTGCGCTCAATGCGCGGGGGCTCGCCTCGCGCGGCTATACCGTGCTGACCGCCTCGAACGGGATCGAGGCGCTGGAGGAACTGGAAAAGAACGAGGGCAAGGTCGACCTCGTGGTGTCCGACGTCGTGATGCCGGAGATGGACGGCCCGACCCTGCTCAAGGAAATGCGCAGGAAAAATCCGGACCTGAAGATGATCTTCGTGTCCGGCTATGCCGAGGATGCGTTCCAGAAGAACCTGCCGCCGGACGGGCAATTCGCGTTCCTGCCTAAGCCCTTCACGCTGAAGCAGCTGGTCGAGCAGGTAAAGACCACGCTGGCGGAATGAGGACGCGCGGCGCTCACCACCCGTTATAGGCCGGACCCCAGCGGCCTGCTCTGCGGCAGACAAAGCCGATATAGTCGCCGTACCAGGGCCGCACGCTCGTGATCACGGCGTATTTGCCGTATTGCATGCAATGGGTGCCGGCGAGCTGAAGCGCGTGCTCGTCCGCACCCGGACGGTACGGGATGATGCCGCCGGTGTCGTTGCCCTTGACGCCCCAGCCGCCGAAGAAAAACACCTGCAACGCGAGGCTCGCCACCACCGCGGCGCGGCATGCGGGCCGGTTCAATCGCGGCATCTGCATCTTTTCCCCCGGGAAACGGACAACATGTCGCAGCCGGTGCCCCCCGGATGCCTGTTAGGTCTCTCATTATGTCAGGGTGTCGCGCCACGCTCCAGTGCGCAGGCGCAACGCTCGGCCACTTATCTTCAGGCAGGGGATTGCCTATATCCGCGTCGTGGATTTTCTGGTCTGGGAGGACCGTCATGCCGGCTTTTTCGACAATTCGCCTGATTCTGTGCGGGCTTGGCGCCGCCGCTCTGCTCGCGGTGACGGTCGTGGACGCCGACGCACGCCGGGGCGGCAGCTTCGGCAGCCGCGGCAGCAAGACCTATACCGCGCCCCCCGCGACCCAGACCGCACCCAATGCCGCCTCGCCGATCAACCGGACCGCGACTCAGCCGCAGGCCGCGCCGCGGGCCGGGGCCCCCGGTGCTGCCGCGGGCGGCATGTTCAGCCGCGGCGGCTTCATGGGCGGCATGCTGGCCGGCTTCCTCGGCGCGGGCCTGCTTGGCCTCCTGTTCGGCAGCGGCTTCCTGAGCGGCCTGTCGAGCTTCGCCGGCGTGCTCGGCCTCTTGATCCAGATTGTGCTGATCGTCCTTGTGGTGCGGCTCTTGCTGGCCTGGTGGCAGCGCCGTCAGCAGGGCGCCTATGCCACCGCGGCCGGTCCCGCCTTGCGTGACAACCAGGCGCCCGGTCAGGCGCAGCGCCCGGCCTATGGCGGCGGCAGCGGCGCAACCCTGCTCGGCCAGGCGGAGAGCATCGATCTGACCCCGGCGGATTTCGACGTGTTCGAGCAGCGGCTCAAGGACGTCAACGCCGCCTTCTCGGCCGAGGACATTGCCAAGTTGCGCAGCCTCGCGACCCCGGAGATTGTCGGCTATTTCTCCGAGGAACTGAGCGACAATGCCAGCCGCGGCCTCGTCAATACCGTCAGCGACGTGAAGCTCGAACAGGGCGATCTCGCCGAAGCCTGGCGCGAGGGCGATGCCGAATATGCGACGGTGGCGATGCGCTACACCTCGGTGGACTATACCACCCAGCGCGCCACCGGTCAGATCGTGGACGGCGACAAGACGCCGTTCGAGCGCACCGAATTGTGGACCTTCCGCCGGTCGCGCGGCGGCGAGTGGCTCCTGTCGGCGATCCAGGAATCCTGATCCAGGAATCCTGATCCAGGAATCCTGATCCAGGAATCCTGTTTCAGGAATCCTGATCGCAGCCGCATCCGACACGGCTCGTTCCGGTCAAGACGAAAAGCCCGGCGCATCCCGCCGGGCTTTTTTGTGTACGAAAATTTTGTTTACGAAAATCTCGGGCCCCGCCGTCCGCTCACCTCTGCGGCAGCATTGCGGCGGCTTGCGCGAAATCCTGCCCGGCAGGCGACATGAAATCGGCGAACCGGCTTGCTCTCCTCATACCGCCCGGGGGAGGGACATGCGTATCCGCGTCGCCATGTTCGCAGCTTTGCTCGCCATTCCTGCGCTGGCCGTTTTGGTGTTGCCCACAGCCGCGGCCACACCGCAGCGCGCAGCCGACTTCATCTCGTCCGACGAGGTTCTGACCTTCATCAACGCCTATCGCCACAAGCCCGAGCCGCGGCGGCTGCCGCTCGCGGTCAGGGCGATGAGCCGCTTCGGCGGCTTGCGCGATCCGGAAAGCGCCGGTGTGTTCGTCGGCTTCATCGCCGGTGTGCTCGGCAGCAATCCGGATCGCGCGGGCGACCTGATTGCCGCGAGCTTTCCCATCAACCCGGAAGACGATTGGGCCATCGTGCGCGCCATCGCCCATTCCGGGCTGCCGGACTGGAAGCATCTCCTGGCCGAAAACGCCTACCGGATGCCGGCGCGCAAGGTGATGATCGAGAAATTTCTCGACGGCTCGCTGCCGACCTTGCGCGACACCCGGGCGCAGAAGCCGCCGTCCACGACGGAAAAGGTCAAGACGCTGTTCTCGCGCGACAAGCCCAAAGTCCCGATGGTGGAAGATCAATGACGATTTCAGCATTTTCAGCCGCTTTAACCTGATCCTTCCTGACGAAGAGCGCTCGGAATACGGCATTCGCCTGAGCGACTTTACCGGGCCGGGCACCGGGAACGATGTCATCTCGGTCTCAGTGCGAAAGGGGACGGATGGCATCGTGCGCGTCGTGCTGTCCGACCGTAATCTGATCGACGGGACGATGGAGATTCTCGGCACTGTGGAGCTGACGCCGGCGTTGCTCTCGACCGCCGACCAGATCGGCCTTGCCCTGCATCACGACAACGACAATCCGGGTGTGATCACCGCGGGCGTCCGGTTGTTCGAGAACGGCGTCGAATTGCCGGGCGGCCCCTACATCGTCCCCGGCTTCGGCCAGATTTTCGGAACCGACACCGCAACCCCGGCGGACGACGAGCTGTGGACGCGGGCGATGGCGTTCTCGACCGCCTTCGACAAGAACGGCCTCAACGTAATCGAAGGTACCGAGAACGGCGAAACACTAACGGGGACCGGAGCCGACGAAACCTTCTACGGGCACCTGGGCGACGACACCTTCTTCGGCGGCGGCGGCGTCGACAATATTTTCGGCGGCCGCGGCGACGACAAGGCCGTGCTCGGCGGCAATGTCGCCGACTACACCATCACCGGAAGCGGCGGCGTGATCTCGCTGGTCGACAATCGCGGCGGCAGCCCGGACGGTACCATCAACGCGCGCAGCATCGAGTCCTTCGAATTCGCCAACCGTACGCTCGATGCCTCGTTGATGCTGACGCGCGAAATCGAGCTGGTCGGCGCCGGCAATAACGTGATCGACGACAACGATCTGACGCCGGATGGCGCCGACGGCACCGCCTTCGGCACCGTCAATGCCGGCAGCACCCTTTCGCAGGTTTTCACCATCAACAATCTGGGCGGTCAGGCGCTGACCATCTCCAGCTTCAAGGTGCCAAGCGGCTTTACAATCGTAGCGCCGCCGCCCGCGACTGTGCCGCCCGGCGGGACAGCGACCTTCGAGGTCGGGGTCGATACCTCAAAGATCGGGCAGAAGGCCGGTCAGATCACGTTCCTGACGAACGATCCGACAGGGGGTGAGAGCAACTATAACTTCGCGATCTCCGCGACCGTCGTTGCCCCGGAAATCGACATTTTCGGGAACGCCCGCCCGATTCCCGACAATGCGAAGAAAGGCGTTTTGACCAACGATACCGATTTCGGTCCGGGCATTGGTCTCGACGATACTGGTGTCGAACGCGAATTCACGATCCGCAACAACGGCACCGGCGATCTCGAGATCAGCGCGATGAACGTGAGCGGGCCATTCACCCTGCTCGACGATCTGTCCGGGACCACGATCGCGGCCGGCGCATCTGCGACCTTCAGGGTTCAGCTCGACACCTCGGTCGCGGGCAACCTCACCGGGACGGTTACGATCCTCAATAACGACCTGAACGAAGGGACCTACGACTTCGCTCTCTCGGCAAAGGTCGGGCCGCGCAACATCGTCGGCGACGACACGGTCGACGACACGTTCCCGGCGACCGCCGATCCGGAGGCGTTCAACGGGCTGGGCGGGAGCGACACCGTCAGCTATGCGGGTGCCGGCGCGGGCGTGATTGCCAGTCTCCTGAAATCGACCGGCAATACCGGCTTTGCCGCGGGCGACACCTATCTCTCGATCGAGAACCTGACCGGCTCGGACTTCAACGACCGATTGACGGGCGACAAGGGCAACAACGTACTGGAAGGCGGAGAGGGCGCCGACTATCTCGACGGCGGCGCCGGCATCGATACGGCGAGCTATGCCAATGCGAGTGCCGGCGTGATTGCGAGCCTGCTCAATCCAGCCGACAATACGGGCGAAGCAAATGGCGACTTTTACAAGTTGATCGAGAATCTGCGCGGCTCAGCACATGACGACGTGCTGGTTGGGGACAAGAAAGTCAACGCCATCGATGGCGGCGACGGCGACGACGTGATCTTCGGTGGAGCTGGAGCGGACATCCTGACCGGCGGACTGGGTGCCGACCAGTTCGGTTACAACTTCGCGAGCGAGGGCGGCGATACCATTGCCGACTTCACGCTCGGTGAAGACGCGATCCGTATCCGAAAGATCGGATTCAACATCAATCCTGCCGTCGATCTCAATACCGGCGATTCCTTCGATTTCGGCAACCATTACTTCGTCAGCGCGGCGGGCACGCCGTCCTCGAAGGGCAATCCTGGTATCGCTGCCACCGAGTCGGGCCACGGCCAGTTCCTGTTCAATCAGACCGACACCACTCTGTGGTGGGATCCCGACGGGCTTGGGAAAGGCAAGGCCGTCCTGATTGCGAACCTGTCGGGCGTCATTCTGACGGCTGACGATTTCGTCCTGGTCTAGCCGGCGCGTGCGTTTGCCTCCGGTCCGCCCGCCGCGGGCCGGAGGCATGACGTGCCGTGGCTTCCTGCTTCCGAAAGGCCCCGGATACACGTTGCTCGTTCGGCAATGAGGGCAAAACGTCCTTTCCGAGGTTGACCTGCCCGGCGTTCCGGTGATGAGGTTGCTTCCGACCTCACAGCTGGCGGGCTTTGGTGAAACGTCTTCGGATCGTCCACAAGACCGAATATCATTATCGTGAGCCGGTCCGGTTCGGCCCGCATCGGGTGATGATGCGGCCGCGTGAGGGGCATGATGTCCGGATCGTCGGGGGCCGGCTCCATATCGAGCCGCAGGCGGACATTCGCTGGCTGCGCGATATCTACAGCAATTCCATCGCCATCCTGACCTTCGCGGAGCCATCGGAAAGGCTGCTGATCCATGGCGAAGCCGACATCGATTATCTGCGCGACAATCCGGTCGAGGCGTTGATCGATCCGGGCGCACGCTTTTTCCCGTTCCAATATGCGCCCGAGGAGCAGCTTGAACTCGTGCAATACCGGCTGCCGAGCTATCCCTATGACGGTGCGGCGTTGCGCGACTGGCTGCGGGCGCTGTACAGCCCCGGTCATGTGATCGAAACCTTCGATCTTTTGAACAACCTCAACAGCCATATCTACAAATCGCTGACCTATAACCACCGCGACGAGCCCGGCGTGCAGACGCCCTGCGATACGCTTTCGCGCGGTACCGGCTCATGCCGCGACTATGCGGTGCTGATGATGGAGGCGGCGCGACACTGGGGCTTCGGTGCGCGGTTCGTCAGGGGCTATATCCAGATGGCCGAAGGCCAGCACGGCGCCACCCATGCCTGGACCGAAATCTATATTCCCGGCGCCGGCTGGCACGGCTTCGATCCGACCAACAACAAGATGGCCGGGAGCGAGCATATCGCCGCGGCGGTGGCGCGCGAGCAGGAAAAGGCGTCGCCCGTTTCCGGCTCCTGGTCGGGCCCCGCAAACGCCTTCAGCCACATGACCGTATCCGTTCAGGTCGTGGCGTTGTGACGGCCGCCCGCACCGTCTTTATCATCATCAGGGGATCGAGACGCCGATGACCGAAAGCGTCCCGCGTTTCATCGCTCCGGATTTTCTGGCGGTCACGATCGGCATCGTGGTCTATTTGTGCGGCGTCGCGCTGACGCAACGCGTCGCCTTCCTGCGCAATTTCAACATTCCGGAGCCGGTCACCGGCGGCTTTCTGGCCGCGATCGCGATCTGGCTGATCTATCTCGTTTTCGGTTTCGAACTGGGCTTCGATCTGTCGACCCGCGACCGGCTGCTGGTGATTTTCTTCGCCACCGTCGGCGTCAATGCGAAATTGTCGGCGCTGGCGGCGGGCGGGCGCGTGCTGCTCGTCCTGTGTCTGGTCACGATTGTTTATGTGTTCGTCCAGAACGGCGTCGGCCGAGCGGGGGCGGCGCTGTTCGATCTGCCGGCGGCGGCCGGGGTGATGATGGGCTCGGTTGCGCTGGTCGGCGGCCATGGTACCACCATTGCCTGGGCGCCGATCATTGCGACCCAGTACAACTTTCCGGCGGCGATGGAGACGGGCGTCGCGGTGGCAACGCTCGGGCTCATTGTTGCGAGCGTGCTCGGCGGGCCGATCTCCAAATTCCTGATCGAGAAGAAGGGGGCATGGCCGGGCCCCGCCGATGTCGCCCCGGGCGAGGTCGCAGCGCAGGCCGACACCGCGCCGATCGACAAGATGGGCGTGATGCGCGCGATGCTGGCAGTCAATGTCGCGGTCGTGCTCGGCTATCTGGTGCATGACTGGATCACGACCGTCAGCACCATCAAGCTGCCGCTCTTCGTGCCCTGCCTGATCATGGGCATCGTGCTCTCCAACACCGTGCCGATGATCTTTCCCCGCATCCCCTGGCCCGCGGGGACGGCCTCGCTCGACATGATTTCCGGCTATGCGCTATCGGTGTTTCTGGCGATGTCGCTGATGAGCATGCAGCTTTGGACGCTGGCGCAGGTGGCGGGTCCTCTGCTGGTCGTGGTCGCGGCGCAGGCGCTGATCGCCACCGCCTATATCCTGCTCGTGGTGTTTCCGGCGCTCGGCCGCAACTATCAGGCGGCGGTGCTGAGCGGCGGCTTCACCGGGCTGTCGCTCGGCGCGACGCCCACCGCGATCGCCAACATGACCGCGACCACCAAGCATTACGGTCCGTCGCCGAACGCTTTCATTATCCTGCCGCTGGTCTCGGCATTCTTCGTCGATCTCGTCAATGTCGCGGCAATCACCTGGTTCCTGTCCTTCTAGACCGCGACCTTCACCGGATCATATTCGAACACCCAGTCGTAACGCTGCTTCACCTTGTCTTCCTGCCACTCGGTATCGACGTAGCGCGCCGCGCCGTGCGCATCGCCAAGCGCCGGATTGTGAAAACGGCTGGCATTGTCGTTGGCGGCGCGCACCAGCCGGGCGGTGCGTTCGCGCCGGGCGGTTTCGTAAGCCTGCAGCGCAGCAGTGACATCGCCATATGCCGTCAGGCACCGCGCAAGAATGACGCCGTCCTCGATCGCCATATTGGCGCCCTGCGCCATCATCGGCAGGGTGGGGTGCGCGGCATCGCCAAGCAGCGTCACATGGCCGACCGTCCATTGCTCCAGCGGTTCGCGGCCGAGCAGGGCCCATTTGAACGGCGTCTCGATATTGCGGATGAGGGTCTGTACATCCTCGTTCCAGCCGCGGAAATCGGCGAGCAATTCCTCGGTGGTGCCGCGCTCGGTCCAGCTTTCCACCCGCCAATCGTCGCGCTCCGCAGTGCCGACGAAATTCATCAGTGCGCCGGACCGTAACGGATAATGCACCACATGCCCGCCGGGTCCGACCCAGTTGGTGCCGACGACCCTGCGCAGCCGCTCCGGCAGGCGCTCCATGGGAATGAGCCCGCGCCAGGCGAGGAGCCCGGTGAAGCGCGCCGGCATTTCGCCGAACAGCGCATTGCGGATGCGCGAATGCACGCCGTCGGCGCCGATCAGGGCGGTCCCCGTAAAGCGACGGCCGTCCTCGCAGGTTACGGCGACACCGTTTTCGTCCTGCGCAAAACCGGTGACGCGGGCGTTCAGCGTGATTGCATCCGATGAAAGCGCCTGTACCGCCTCGCGCAGGATGCGATGCAGATCGCCGCGATGGATCATGAAATAGGGCGCGCCGTAGCGCTGGCGCGACACCGCGCCGAGATCGAACAGCTTCCAGGTCTCGCCGGTGCTCCAGAGCCGGATTTCCTTGCCGGCAGGTTCGCACCAGACTTTTTGCAGCGCGCCTTCGAGCCCGAGCGAGAACAGCGCCTGCGCGCCGTTGGCGGAGATCTGCACGCCGGCGCCGAGTTCTGCGAGTTCGCGCGCCTGCTCGATCACGGTGACGCGGAAGCCCTTGCGCAGCAGCGCGAGCGCGGCACTGAGGCCGCCAATGCCGGCGCCTGCGATCAGGATGGAGGAGCGGTCGGACATTGCTGTTTCGTTGGCATCGGAGGGAGCGGGAGTTTTCAACGCCCCGCCGCCGACGTGCAAGTGCAAATACCGACGACCCGCAATCCGGTCAGGGCGTCGGTTTGATCGTCGGGGCGTAAAGCGCACGCAGGCGCTGGTTTTGCCCGTCGTGATTGTCGTCGATGCGCCGCGCCGCATCGGCGATTTCGGCAGCCGCCTGGCGCACGTTGTCCGACGGGCGCTGTGCAGGGGGAATGGTCGGCGGCAGCAGCCGCGACGGCGCGGGGATGACATCGAGCGGGGCGCGCGGGGCGGCGGTGTCGCGCTGCAACGGCTCTGCCTCACGGGTTGTGGGGGCAGTTGTGGCCGGACGGGGTGCGGGCACGAAGGGTACGACCTCGACGGGGCGGTCCGCGAGCGGCTGCGTATCGGCGCGCTGGAGCGCGGGTCGTTGAAGCGGCCGGCCTGCGGCGAAAGCGGCGATCTCCGCCTTGATAGCGGCGATGTCGTGCTCGGCGCGGGTCAGGGCGGCGTCCCTGCCGGCGCGTTCGGCGCGCAAGGCGGCGACGGCGCGCTCCAGTTCCTGCAAAGCCGCGTCTCGCTCTGCAAGATTGCGTTCCGCCACGGCAAGCGCATCGGTCTTGCCGGCGAGCGCGCGCTGCGCGCTTTCAAGATCGGCTTGCGCCGCGCACAAGGCGGCGTCCTTCTGCTTCAGATCCCGGCGAAGCGATGCGATCTCGCGCTCCGCTTCGTCGAGCGTCACATCGCGGGCGGCAAATCCGCGCCTGGCCTCGCGCAATTCATCGCGCAGGGCCTGCTCGCGGGCTTCGCTCTCGCGCAAAGCCGTGACGGCTGCCTCGGCCTCCTGCCTCAGGCGTTCGAGCAGCGCATTTTTCCGGGCGAGTTCGGTGGCGTGCGCCGCGGTCTTCTCGCGAAGCTTGTCGACGCGCAATTCGAGGTCGCGCGTTGCGGCGGCAAAGCCGGCGCGGATCGTATCCTTCTCCGCACGAATCTCCTGCATCGACAGCGGCAGATCGTCGTAGCGCGCGCGGGCGAGACGATCCGCCCGCCGGTGCACCGCCGGCATCACCATCAAGGCGATCAGCGCGGCGAGACAAAAGCCGATACCGCCGAACATCAGGTATTCGAGTGGGATACCGAACATGAACGCGACCGCAAAAGAGACGACAGACGGCAAGCCGTGACACGCAGCGGCGCGGGCTTCAAGCCGGGCCCGGCATTAACCTGAACGCGAGACGCGGACGGGCCGATCCACGTCCAGCGGAAAGCGTTATGGTGATACCTTCGGACCCAACGATAAAGCGGGGAGCAGCATGCGGTACGAGCTTTATTACTGGCCGCAAATTCAGGGGCGGGGCGAGTTCGTGCGGCTGGCCTTCGAGGAGGCCGGTGCCGATTATACCGATGTCGCCCGCACCCCCGGCGGCGAGGACAAGATGATTCGCCTGATGCAGGAAAATGGCGCGAAAACGCCGCCTTTCGCGCCGCCCTTCCTGAAGGCCGGCAAACTCCTGATCGCCCAGACCGCCAATATCCTGCTTTACCTCGGTGAGCGTCTCGCGCTGGCGCCGAAGCCTCAAGCCGGACGACTCTGGGTGCATCAGCTGCAGCTGACCGTCGCCGATCTGGTCGTGGAGGTGCACGATACCCATCATCCGATCGCATCCGGGCTCTATTACGAGGACCAGAAGGCCGAGGCCGCGCGCCGTGCCGAAGACTTCCGCGAGCAACGGGCGCCGAAATATTTCGCCTATTTCGAGCGGGTATTGTCGTCATCCGGCGGGCCTTATCTCACCGGACGCCGCGCGACCTACGCCGATCTTTCACTGTTCCAGGTGGTGGCGGGCATAGGCTACGCCTTCCCTCAGCTCTCGAAGCGGCTCGCGAAAAGGCATCCGAACATCTCACGATTGCAGTCACGGGTTGCCGAACGTCCGCGTATTGCCGCCTACCTGAACAGCGAACGGCGCATTCCGTTCAAAGAGACGGGAATATTCCGCGCCTATCACGAACTCGACGGGTGACGCTGCGCACCGCTCCCCTCAATGGGCTGGAGTGGGCAGGCGGATTGTTGACTCAGCTTTGACGCTCCAACATTGTCTGCGCCGATCGCAAACAAGGACAACAGGGAAGACGCCCTTGAAACTCCTGAGCTTCCACTGGCAGAACCGCGACCGCATCGGTTTTGCCGCCGACGACACCCGCATAGTCGATCTCGGCGAGATCGCAGCCGCGCTCGGCCGCGCGCCCTATCCCGACATGCTGGCGCTGATCGAGGCGGGCGATGCCGGAACGCAATTTCTCCGCGACGCGCAGGCTTTCGCCAAGGCCGAGCCCGGCAAACTGACGCCGATCCTGGCAAGCGAGATCGTCTATCATCCACCGGTGCGGCGGCCCTCCAAGATATGCGGCGTGGCGCTGAACAATTCGGCGAGCAACGAGCGCAAAATCTCCGCGCCCGACCATCCGCTGTTTTTCCTGAAGCCGGCCTCGTCGCTGGTCGGCCACAACCAGCCGATCGAGGTCTACGATTATTACGGCTCAGTGCATCCGGAACCGGAACTGGCCGTCATCATCGGCAAGACCTGCCGGCATGTGAATGCGAAGGACGCGCTCGATGTCGTCTACGGCTACTCGATCCTCAACGACATGACCGGCAATTTCATGCGCTCGCAGGACATGGTGCATTACTACGCGCTGTATCCCTCGAAAGAGGATCCGACGAAGGTCGAGCGGCGCGAGCAGCATCTGTCCTATACCGCACGCTACAAGGGCTCCGACACCTTCGGGCCCTTCGGGCCCTATCTCGTCACCAAGGACGAGGTGCCGGACCCGCACACGCTCGACGTGCTGGCCTGGCACAAGGACGAACTGATCGCCGAGGATTCGACGGCCTATTACACCTACTCGGTTCCCGATGTGATCGCCTATATCACCCGCTATCATTCGCTGTGGCCGGGCGACGTCATCTCCATGGGCACCGCCTTCCGGCCCGGCGTTGCGAAGCGCAGCCTCCACACCGCCAATATCACCGCCTATGGCGGGCCGGTCAGTGTTTCGATCACCGGGCTCGGCACGCTGGTCAATCCGGTGCGCAAGATGGACGAAGTGTCCGCAAGCGCCGCCGGCTAGATATAAAGCCTCACTGGGTGCACTTGACGGGCCGTCCCGCGCTGTTCCGTCTTGCGATTCCATGCGCCCGGTGTCACGGGTGAGCATTGATGACTGACGGACCTCGCCCATGGCCCATACGCCGATCCTGAACTGGCTGCACGATCTCCCATTTGTCGTCGGGCTGCTGGTCGTGTGCGCCGTTTTCGTGGTGCCGACGCTGGCCGGCTCCTATCTGCTGCAGCCGAAGGTGGCGAAGCAGTTCCGCGGCGAGCGCGACATCAACACGGTACTCGGCTTTCTGCTCAACGCGTTTGCGCTGTATTTCGGCGTGCTGCTGGCGCTTCTGTCGATTGCGGTCTTTGAGAACCACAACAAGGCTGAAGACGCCGTGATCCGCGAGGCTGCGGCGATCGTGAAGCTCTACCGTGTCATTTCCAACTACCCCGAGGATGCCCAGCCGGAATTGCTCGGCTCGCTCGACCGCTACGTCGATCAGGTGATTGGCCCCGGCTGGGTCATCCAGCAGCGCGGCCGGATCAACCAGACGGAAATCGACATCCTCACGGCGTTTCATCGGGCACTTGGAAAGATCCAGCCGGAGAATGCCGGGCAAAGCGTACGCTATGCCGAGACGCTGCGGGTGATGGACGATCTTGTCGAGGCGCGGCGACTGCGCGTTTCCGCAGCGACAGGGGCGATCCCGCGGATCATGTGGTTCGTCGTTCTGGTCGGCGCGGTGATGAACACTGTCCTGATCTGGATGTTCGACCTGCGGCAGTCGACCCACGCGATGATCGGCGGAACATTGTCGATGTTCATTGCGCTGGTGATCTACATGATTGCGGTGCTCGACGCGCCCTTCAAAGGGGAGTTCGGGGTGAAGCCGGACGCCATCGCGGCGATCCATGCACAGACGCGGATGCACCGCTAGGTTCTGTACTCATAAAGGGATTCCAATTCTCTGCGAATACTGATTCCCTCTCCTGATCGGGGGAGGGACAGATGGCACGGTTTTGATTTGAGCGATGTGGAGTGGGCGTTGGTGCAGCCGCTTCTGCCGAACAAGCCGCGCGGCGTGGCGCGTGTTGACGACCGGCGCATTCTCAAT
>NZ_JBKBVB010000209.1:0-3708 GCF_046289595.1 Pseudorhodoplanes sp. | reverse complement strand
CTTCGGCTACGACTACAGGGGCGTGCAGAAAGTCGAAATCGTGAATTTCTGCGTATCGGGCTTCGGCATGATCGAGCGCCCCAAACTGCCGGAGCGAAAGGTGACGCCGGGCGCGAAGACCATACCCAAAGGCCGTCGGCTGGCCTTTTTCGACGGCGCGATGCGCGACACTCAGGTTTACGATCGCGCAGCGCTGCCGCCGGGGGCGCAGATTACAGGTCCCGCCATTGTCGAGGAATTCGGCTCGACCACTGTCGTCTTTCCTGGGCAGATGCTGACCGTCGACGGCTATGGCATCATGGTGGTGCGGCAACAGGGCCAAGGCGGAGACAGCACAAAATGAACATCCAGACCCGCCCGGCATTGGCCGAGCAAGAAGCCGGAACGCATCCCTGGCCGACCGCGCCGAAGGGTATCAACACCGCCGGTGTCGACCCCATTGTTCTGCAGATCGTGGAGGGCACACTCAACTCGATCGAGGCCGAAATCGAATACGCGATCGAGCGCACCGCGCGTTCGCCGATGATCCGCGAGGCGCACGACTATCGCGTCGGCCTGTTCGACCGGTATTCCCGCAAGCTAACAGGCCGCTCCTATTCGGCGATGCCGCAGGCGGTGATCCGGGATTATCCGCCGCATACCATGCGGCCCGGCGATGTGTTCCTGATGAACGACACCTATCTGACCGAAGGCAGCATCGGCCATCTGCCGGATTTGTGCTCGACGGTGCCGGTGTTCCACGAAGGCAAGGTCGTCGCCTATATCCAGGCCTTTGGCCATCACGACGATATCGGCGGCCGGGTACCGGGCTCGATGCCGGGCACCGCGCAATCGGTGTTCGAGGAAGGGCTCGCGGTGCCGCCGATCCGCGTCTACAGCGAAGGCGTGCGCAACGAGGAGGCGTTCAAGATCATCCGCCGCAACACGCGGCTGCCCGACATCCTGTCCGCCGACCTCGACAGTGAAATCCAGGCCTGCATCATGGGCGCCAGGCGCATGGAGGAATTATTCCGGCGCTTCGGCACCGCCACCGTGGAGGCCTGTTTCCAGGCAATTATCGAGAAATGCCGCAATACGTTCCGCGACGAGTTGATGCCGAAGATCGCGGACGGCGAATATGTCTGGCACGACTATATTGAGCGTGAGGTGGACGGCGCAATCAGATTGCACAAGATCGCGCTGAAGATGATCAAGTCGCCGGACAAGATCGTGCTGGATTTTTCCGGGACAGACCCCCAGTCCGATGGTCCGCTGAACTGGCCGGCCGACTATGCCGACGGTGCCTTCCTGATAAAATGGATTGCGCCGATCCTGCGCAATCTTGCCGACACGCCCGAGCGCGCCGCGGAGATCAATGTCAATGAAGGCGTGTGCGAATTGTTCGAGGTGGTGTTTCCGCCGAAGGGGACGCTCATCACCCCGGTCTGGCCGGCGCCGACCAATGCGCGCTCCTTCGTGCTGCTGCGCTGTCTCTCGTTGCTCGGCGGCGTGGTCGCGCAGGCGGTCGATGGCCGCATGCCGGCGGACCAGGAGACCATTCGCTATACCGGCTTCTACGGCACCGACCGCGAAGGCCGTCCGTTCCTGTCGCGCGAAGTGCTTGGCGGCGGCTCGGGCGGGCGCTATTACGCCGACGGCAATGACGCCATCCATATCGTGCCGGATTCGCGCAACCAGCCGGCCGAGTTCACCGAGACCAAATTCCCGCTGATCGTAGAGAAGCTGGCGCTCAGCACCGATTCCGGCGGCGCAGGCAAGCGCCGCGGCGGGCTCGGCTACGAGAAGCATTATCGGCCGCTGGTGGACTGCCACACCATCGTCACCGCGGATCGCGTGCTGCTTGGCTGCTACGGGGTGAATGGCGGCAAGGCGGGCAGGCCATTCCTCGTCACAATCGATCCGAACGGCACGGTCGAGCGCAGACTTGGTGGTCTTGTCGACGGCGCGCCGGTCCGTGCCGGCGAAATCGTCCGCGTGGAGACGACCGGCGGCGGCGGCTGGGGTGATCCGCTGGAGCGCGAAACCGAGCTTGTGCTGCGCGACGTGGTGCAGGGCAAAGTGTCGCGGCAGGCGGCCCGCGACGATTACGGTGTTGTGCTGGCCGAGGCCGGGCCGGATGCGGAACTGGCCGTGGACGAGGAGCGGACCGCAGCGCTGCGTCGGGAGATGCAAGCGGCAAGGATCGGACCGCTCCCGGCGCTCGATCGCGGCCCGGGAGCGCCGGAGTGACTGCTATCGGATTTTCCGATGACGCTATCGATAATTGGTGTTGGACTTGATCCCGGGCGGCTTTGACACTTGCCCGATGATGTGAGGGGCGAGTGGGGCATGTGCTCACGCTCGGGGCGGATAAAGGGTGCTGGGACGCATGGCAATTGATGTCGTCAAGGTCGAGATCAAGAGCGTGATGGATGCCTCCGGGCTTGAGGAATTCATCCGCGCCAAGCGTTTCGCTGCCGACGAGGTTGTCGCCGTTATCGGCAAAACCGAGGGAAATGGCGGCGTCAACGATTTCACCCGCATCCTGTCCGATCAGGCGTTTCGCAATGTGCTGCGCAACTATGGCACGCGCAGCGAAGCGGAGGTGAAGGCGATCCCGATGGTCTGGTCGGGCGGCTGCGACGGCGTTATCACGCCGCACGCCACCGTGTTCGCGCGCAACGGAAAGACCGGTCCGGCCGACACGATGCGGCTGGCCATGGGCACGGCGATGAGCCCGCAAATCCTGCCAGAGGATATCGGCCGGCCGGCGATGGTGGAAAAGGTCGCGGAGGGCGTGCGCCTTGCGATGAGGGACGCAGGCATCGCCGATCCGAAGGACGTCCATTACGTCCAGACCAAGACGCCGCTTCTGACCATCGAGACCATCCAGGAGGCGCATGCGCGCGGTAAGGATGTGTTTTGCGAGGTGCATGATTCGATGGGGGTGTCTAACGGCACCACCGCGCTCGGTATCGGTGTCGCGCTCGGCGAGATTTCAATGCCGAGGGCGGAGGAGATTTGCCGCAACCTCAATCTGTATTCGTCCGTGGCCTCTTGTTCGTCCGGCGTTGAACTCGACTGCGCGCAGATTGTGCTGCTCGGCAACAAGGCCGGCGCCGGCGGGCGCTACAGGATCGGCCATAGCGTCATGCGAGACGCGCTCGACATTGATGGCATTTACAACGCAATACGAAATGCCGGTCTTGCGCTGCCGGAGCGTCCGCGCGCCGAGGATCTCGGCGGCAAGCTGGTCAACTGCTTCATGAAATGCGAGGCCGACAAATCCGCGCGCCTGCGCGGACGCCGGCAGATCATGCTGGACGATTCCGATGTGCATCACCATCGCCATTCCAAGGCGGCGGTTGGCGGGGTCGCAGCCGCGGCGATTGGCGATCCGGCAGTGTTCGTGTCGGTCGATGCCATGCATCAGGGGCCGCACGGCGGTGGCCCGGTTATTGCTATCGTCGATGTCGGCGAATGAATTGAGGCTGGCGTACGCCGGGCGTGGGCGGACGGGTCGGTGCCGGCAGCAAAATCGGCCCGTGCATGAGGCGAATCTGAAAGGGATTTGCGTCGTGTGAACGACGACTGCAGGTAAGTGTCGGGATGGAAATTGTCAGGAGTATAGAGGGAGCCCTGAACATGAAGTCGATGCCACGCTTCGGTCGCGTAGCGGCCGCTATGGTCGTATTCGCGGCCAGTCTCCTCGTATCTAACCACGCGCGC
>NZ_JBKBVB010000070.1:0-23699 GCF_046289595.1 Pseudorhodoplanes sp. | reverse complement strand
AGATCGTGTCGGCCTATTACATGGTGATCGTCGCCTATCTGCCGTGGGCGTATCTGGCGAAAAACGACACCCATATCCGCGTCGACATCTTCACGCGGCTGATGCCTCATGGCTTCGCCTACTGGCTCGACATCGCGGTGAAAATCGTGGTGGTGCTGTATCTCTACATCTTCATCTATCAGACCGGCTCGCAGGCGATAAACCAGACCCGCATTTTTGAGGTCTGGCAGGCGGGCACCACCTTCATTCCGGTGTGGCCGAGCCGCTGGCTGCCGCCGGTCGCGGCATCGCTGATGCTGGTCTATCTCGTGCTGAAGATCGTCGACGATATCCTCAAGGGGCCGCGACCGCAGCCTGCGCCGCCTGTGGAGGAAGCCGCGTGACGACTCTGCAGGTCGCCGCAACCAGCATCGTCATGATGCTGGTGCTGATCGGACTGCGTGTGCCGATCGGCGTTGCCATGGGCGGCGTCGCCTTTCTCGGGCTCTGGTATTTGCGCAATTTCAACGTCGCGCTGAGCGTGTTGCGCGACACGCCGTTCGTGTTCGCCGCCAACTGGGATCTGTCGGCGATCCCGATGTTCCTTCTGATGGGCGCGATCGCCGCCAATTGCGGGATCGGCGCGGCGCTGTTCCGCGCCGCCTATGCCTGGTTCGGCAGCCTGCCCGGCGGCCTTGCGGTTGCGACCAACTGGGCCTGCGCCGGCTTCGGCGCGGCCTCCGGGTCGAGCATCGCTGCGGCTGCCGTGATGGCGCGGCTCGCCGTGCCGGAAATGATCAAGAACAAGTATGACCGGGCGCTGGCGACTGGCGTCTGCGCCTCGGGCGGCACGCTCGACGCGCTGATTCCGCCGTCGATCCTGTTCGTGGTCTATGGCGTGTTCGCAGAAGTCTCCATCGCCAAGCTGCTGCTCGCCGGAATCCTGCCGGGCCTGCTGACCGCCGGCGTCTACATGGCGATGATCGTCATCCGCTGCTGGCTCAACCCGGAGCTCGGACCGCCGGTCAAATTCGCCAGCGACGACGAAAAATGGAAAGAGCGCTGGGCGTCGCTGCGCGAAGTCTGGCCGATCCTCGTGCTGATCGTTGCGGTGATGGGCGGGCTTTATTGGGGCGTGGTCTCGCCGACCGAATCCGGCGCCGTCGGCGCGCTGGTCGCGATCCTGATCGGCCTCGGCCAGCGCAAGCTGACATGGCGCGGCTTCATCGACAGCTTCAAGGATGCGATCGGCACCACCGCGCAGCTGTTCTTCATCGGCATCGGCGCGGTGATCTACACCAAGTTCCTCGCGCTTTCGGGCAGCGGCGTGTTGTTCACCGAGCTGGTCGGCAGCTGGGCCGTGCACCCGCTGCTTCTGGTGATCGCGGTCTCGCTGATCTACATCGTGCTCGGCATGTTCCTCGATCCGCTGGGCATGATCCTTCTGACCATCCCGGTCTTCGTGCCGATGTTCACCGCGCTCGATCTCGATCTGGTCTGGTTCGGCGTGCTGGTGGTGAAGTTCATCGGCATCGGCCTGCTGACCCCGCCGGTCGGTTTCAACATCTATGTGGTGTCCGGCGCGCTCAACAATACCGTGCCGCTGCAGACCATTTTCCGCGGCTGCTACTGGTTCCTCGCCTGCGAGGTGGTGGTGATGACGCTGTTGATTGCGTTCCCGCAAATTTCGCTCTGGCTGCCGAACTCGATGAATTGAGGGAAAGCCGCATTCGGCTCAGTGTGCGGTGAGCTTCATCTGCGTGAGCGCGGCGCGGCCGAGCGGGCTGTAGGGATTGCCCAGCGTTTCGGCAATCTCGAAGTGGTTGTAGCCCTCGCCGCGGATCAGTTCGACCGGCTTGCCGGCTTTTTTCACCGCATCGGCAAAATCGCGGCTCTGGCGCTGGAATTCCGGCGTTTCCAGCGAACCGTAAGCGACGATGACCGGCGCATTCAGCTTGTCGAGATGGCGCTGCGCGGACAGCGCATGCTCCACGTCGTCCGTGAATTTCACATAGCTCGAGCGCGCCGACAGCCGTACCGGTTTCAGATCATACATGCCCGAAACCAGAATCCCGCCCTTCACAACATCCTTGGGCAGGCCGAAATCCTTCTCCCAGTCTGTGGTCATCACCACGCCGCCGAGATGGCCGCCGGACGAATGCCCCGAAATGAAAATGCGGGCCGGATCGCCGCCGAAGCTTGCGGCATTCTTGTAAATCCAGGCGATTGCGCGCCGGCATTGCTCCGCGAGCGGCATCAGGTCGCCATTGGTCTCGGTGACATTGTTGAAATCGACCGCGATGTAATGCGCCCCGGCCTTCACAAACATCTCCGCCGGAAAGGCATAATATTGCGCAAGTTCCGCGCGCCAGGCGCCGCCATGCAGGAACACCTGAACCGGCGCGTTCGGAGCCTTGGTTGCGTAGAGGTCCATCCCCTCGATCGGGGTCGCGCCATAGCTGAGCCGCTTCGGCGCGCCGAGCTGCGCGCGGGTCAGGTCGCTGTTGGTGCGGTAGCGCTGGACGATCTGGCGGATATTCGGCGCATATTTCGCCTGGTCATAGGCATCGTCGAGCTCGCGCTGGTCCATGTCGAGCCACACCGGCGGACCTTTGGGCTGCGGCGATTTCTGCGCGGCATCCTGCGCGCTGGCGGTCTGGGCGACGACGAGCCCTGCTGCGGTTCCGGTCATGAAAGTGCGGCGATTCAGTCCGTTGGATTGGTCTGTCGCGCGCACCATGACGGTCTCCCTGCTGGTCTGTCCAGCAAAGATTATCGCGACCCTGGATGCATCTACCAGCGCAGAAAGCGCGACCCTGCCATGGCCCCGATGCCGGTTGCGATGGCAATCGCCAGCGTGAACCAGGCGGCGACGAAGAGCGGGGAATCGTCGGGGCAATGCGCGATATAGAGGCTGGCGGCCAGCGTTCCTGCGAGCAGGCCCGCGCCCGCGCCCGCCAGAACCGGCCGTGTCGGCGCACCGTAGCGCAGGCCGAAGATCAAGGCCGCGAGGATCGGCAGCGACAGCAGCACCATGTTGAAGACGCAAATATACCAATGCGTGCCGGCGAGCCTGACCAGCCATTCCGCGCGCGGCACCTGCATCAATTCGACCGCAACCGAAGCCACCATGATCGCGAGCGCCGCCGCAACTCCGTAAAGCGTCCACCCGAGCCGCACTCCCGGCCTTGCCAGCCGCTGCACGGCGATCGCCGCGGCGATGACCAAAATCCCCATTTCAACCGGCTTCAGCATGAACGGATAGGACCGCATCGCTTCCCCGAGATGGGGCCGCAGCGGCACCAGCCACAAAAACAGCAGCACCGCGGCCGCAACGCCGAGGGCGCCGGCCAGCGCCAGCGCATAGCCAGGCGCGGGACCTGCGGGTTCGCGGTCGGCGGCGATCGCGCGGATGAGGTCGTCGGTCTTCATGTCGCATCGCGATGGCGTTTCGCCAGCGCTCCCAGCCCCCGGTGCAGGGCGACCCGCACCGCGCCCTCGGTCATGTTGAATGTCTGTGCGGCGTCCGTAATCGACAGCCCGTCAACCGCAATGGCCTGGACGACCCTGCGCTGGCCCTCTGGCAACGCCTCCAGCGAGCGCGCAACATCGCGGTCGCTTGCGGTTTCCGGTTCGGCCTCGGCCGGCAGCAGATCGGCAAAATCCTCGATCGGCATTTCGATGCGGCGCCCGCGGCGGCGCGCGGCATCGACGATCTTGTAGCGCGCGATCCCTGCAACCCAGGGCCCGATCGGCCGGCTCTGGTCCCAGGTCTGCCGCTTCAGATGCACAGCGATCAGAATATCCTGCACCACATCCTCCGTCTCGGCCGGGTTGGCGCCGATCCGCGACAGGCCGCGGCGCACCAGCGGCCGCAGCGCCTGCGCCATCTCGCGCAGGCAGCGTTCATAAGCGGCACCGTCGCCGCCGAGCGCCGCCCGCATCAGTCCGGACCATTGCGCGTCACGATCCTCCAAGCGTCTTTATTCCTTGCCATTATTCGCGCTGACAGACGGCATTGTTACAGTCCTGTCGCAAACTTAATGCGGTACCGGCGCTGAAAACCGCAAACACAACACTGTGAGCGCGTAACACGGCTCAGTTTCGACGCGAAACATCCGGTATGGCCGGGATCTACGGCCGCGCCGTCGCGGGACGCCACGGCGAATGCATTCAGTTTGGAGGATACCGGATGAATACCAAGTTTGCAGCCGCAGCCCTTGCGGGCTCTTTCGCCGCCGCCCTGACCCTTGCCGCCTCGCCCGCAAGCGCACAGCAGCAGCAGAGCGGCGAGCGGGAGCGCTGTTACGGCGTGTCGCTCGCCGGCAAGAACGATTGCGCGGCCGGCCCCGGCACCACCTGCGCCGGCACGTCCAAGGTCGACTACCAGGGCAATGCCTGGAAATACGTGCCGAAGGGCACCTGCGTCACCATGACGACGCCGAAGGGCAAGGGCTCGCTCACCGAGATCAAGAGCTAAGCCTCTCTTCGTCTCTGACATCTGCTCAAGACGGCAGCCGTGCGCGTTTCCGGCATTGGCTGTCGTAGTCCCTCTCCTGCGTCCCCGGGAGAGGGACGACACACGAGTTGTAACGATGCATCGCACCGTCCTTCCGGCCACGCCGGGCATCGGTTTCAAGCCGCAGCATTTCGAGGCGATCCTCGCGGATCGCCAGCCGATCGGCTTTGTCGAAGTTCATGCCGAAAACTACATGGGCGCGGGCGGTGCCCCACACGCGATGCTGAGCGCATTGCGCGAGCAATATGCACTGTCGATCCATGGTGTCGGGCTGTCGATCGGTTCGGCAGAGCCGCTCGACAGCGCGCATCTCGCGCGTCTGAAAGCGCTTTGCGAGCGCTACGAACCGCACAGTTTTTCCGAACATCTGGCCTGGTCTTCGCACGGTGAGATCTATCTCAACGATCTCCTGCCCCTGCCCTATACCGATGAAACGCTGAATCGCATCGTCAGCCATATCGATCAGGTGCAGGACACGCTGCGCCGCGAGATGCTGCTTGAGAATCCCGCGACCTATCTGCAATTTGCCGCAAGCACGATCCCGGAAACTGAATTTCTTGCCGAGATTGCGCGGCGCACCGGCTGCGGCCTGCTACTCGATGTCAACAACGTATTCGTACAGGCCGCCAATCACGGCACCTCGCCGGATGCCTATCTCGCCGCCTTCCCGCTTCATCGCGTCGGGGAAATCCATCTCGGCGGCCATGACGCACAGCAAGACGAGACCGGCGCGCCGCTCCTGATCGACTCGCATGGCGCGGCGGTGGCCGATCCGGTCTGGGCGCTGTACGAGAGCGTCATCACCCGCACCGGGGCGCTGCCGACCCTGATCGAATGGGACAACGACGTGCCGGACTGGCCGGTACTCGCGGCCGAAGCGCGTGACACCGGCGCGATCCTTGCGCGCTATCGCAAGCAGGAGGCGGCCTGACATGGTCGCCACCGTCCAGAGCGACTTTGCGCGCGCCCTGCTCGATCCGGATCTGCCGCCGCCGGATGCCGTCACGGCGCATACCATGCGCCATCCCCAGAAGCGCTTTGCTGTCTACCGCAACAATGTCGTGGCCGGTCTTATCAACGCGCTGCGCGCGAAATTTGCCGCCACAGAGCGCATTGTCGGCCCGGATTTCTTCGCCGCCATGGCCCGTTTGTTCGTCACCGCGCATCCGCCGCGTTCGAAAATCCTTCACACCTACGGCGACGATTTCGGCGACTTCATCGCCGCCTTCGAACCGGCTGCCAGCCTTCCCTATCTTGCCGACGTGGCGCGGCTCGAAGCGGCGCGCACCAGAGCTTATCATGCGGCCGATGCCGAGCCGCTTTCGCCCGCAGCCTTCGCCGGCATCGCCCCCGACGCGGCCGGTGCGCTGCGTCTGACGCTGCATCCGTCGCTGCAGATTGTGCGCTCGCGCCATCCGGTCGTCACCGTCTGGGCGATGAATGCGGACGAGATGCCGCTCGGCGCCGTCGATTTCGACCGGCCGGAGGACGCGCTGGTGTTGCGCCCTGGTTTTGATGTCGCAGTCCGCCGGCTGCCGCCCGGCGGAGCTGCATTCCTGATCGCGCTGTGCGGCGGTGCGACACTCGCCACTGCCGCAGCAAGGGCCGCGTCCGACGACGTCAGCTTCGACCTTGCCGCCAATCTCGCCGGACTGATCGGTTCCGGCGCCGTCACAGCGTTCACGCTCGCCGAAGCTTCGCCAGAAGGATACACATCATGACCGACACGCCGCTTGCCCTGCGTCCGCAATCCGGCTTCGCCGCGCTTCTGGTCCGTGCCAATGCAGCGATGGCGGCGATCCCTTACTGGCTGGTCGCGCTGATCGCACGGATTTCCATCGCTGCCGTATTCTGGCGCTCCGGCCAGACCAAGCTCGACGGCTGGCGCCTGTCCGAGAGCGCCATTTTTCTGTTCAAGGACGAATACAAGCTGCCGCTGCTCGATCCGACCCTGGCGGCCTATCTGGCAACATTCGCCGAGCATTTTTTCCCGATCCTGCTTGTGATCGGCCTAGCGACACGCTTCGCGGCGCTCGCGCTTCTGATCATGACTCTGGTAATCCAGATTTTCGTCTATCCCGATGCCTGGCCGACCCACGGCACCTGGGCTGCCTGTTTCCTGGTCCTGATGACGCAAGGCGCGGGCACGGCGTCGCTCGATCACCTGGTCGCGCACCGCTATCGCTGAACACGGAGCCGGAGATAAAGAATGCCCCGCAGCAGCCACAGCGGGGCATTCTCCCGGCACATCGAGAACGCGTCCGCTATTTCGCGGCTTTGACCTCGATGGTCTTGGCCTGCGCCGGCGCCGGCTTCGGCACCGTGACCTTCAACACGCCATTGGCAATCGTCGCCTTGATCGCGCCGGAATCGACACCGGCCGGCAATTCAAGCGAACGGGCAAATGCGCCGTAGCTGCGCTCGATCATCCGGTAATTCTTGTCCTTTTCTTCTTTCTCGGCTTTCTTTTCTCCCCGGATGGTCAGGACGTTATCCGACAATTCGATCTTGACGTCCTTCTCCTCCAGTCCGGGAAGCTCGGCGGTGATCTCGATCTCCTTGTCGGTCTCGACCACATCGGTCGCCGGCATCAGCCCCTGTCCGCCTGCGGCAAAACCCGGCACGCCGCGGCCGAAATCCTCCATCATGCGATCAAGCTCGCGATAAATGCTGGCAAATGGATTATATCCCGCAACATTACGTTCGCGAGCGGCCGGAATGAGAGATCTCAGATTCATAACGACCTCCTTTCACCTGACTGGTCACCTTACTGCTTTCATCGACTGTTAATGCCGGCCCAGCCCCGGACCGGATTTAGTTCAATGCCGGCTTTTTGCCAGCCCCCCGGACTCGATCGCCCCGCCCGACATCGCATCGAACACCGCCATCTCGCCTCGCGCGCTTTCGCCTCGTCGGCCGAAAGAATCGCGTGCATGCCGCATTGCCTCCTTGCGCTAGATCAAAGGCGCGCGGTTAGGTGGCCGGACCAATTCGGGCAGTACAGTCAGGCGCCTCGGATTTGGAATACTAGCCGCTCTTCGCCAGCGGCGGCGGTGGCGAATGCGCTTCCGTGTCCGCGCTTTTCTCGGCCATGTTGGCGTACATGCGCCGCAGCGTTTCGCGGGTAATCGCCAGGTCGGCGGCGGAAATGCCCGCAACCGCCATCGCCTCCATCTCCCGCGCCCGCGGAATCAGCCGGTTCACCAGCGCGCGGCCCTTGGCCGACAATTCCACACTGACTTCGCGGTTATTGGTATCCGAGCGCGTGCGGGTGACCAGTCCGAGGTTGACCAGCCGCGTGATCAGCCGCGACATGGTCGAGACATCGATCGACGTCAGCTCGGCGACGTCGATCTGGCGCTGCTTGCCATTGGTGGACAACGCCGCGAGCACCCGCCACATCGCTATGCTCAGCCCGTGCGGCGCCAGACGCGGCTCATATCCCGCCACGAAGGCCGCGCCGACCCGGTTGATCAGGTAGGGCAGATAATCCGAGAGTTCGAGATGCGGGCGGTCGGCCATGGACGCTCCTGCCGGGGTCTGTTCTGCTCTTACGGGAGCGCAAAGCGGCCTGTCAAAAGGTCAGCCTTGCTGTCCAAATCATGCATTTACAACTATTGCATATGCAATTATTATCCGGCCAGACGATAACGATAAGAAGCCGCACGGCCAATCACGGGAGCGCACCATGGACGCCATTTTGCCCGATCTCGCCTCGCACGATCTCGGCGGCAATTTCCGGAATGCCATGCGCCGTCTGACCAGCGCGGTCAGCGTGATCTCCACGATGCATGACGGCGTGCGCCACGGCATCACGGTGACGTCGGTCACGTCAGTATCGATGACGCCGCCCTCGCTGCTGTTCTGCGTCAACCGCGCCTCGCGGCTGCACAACCCGGTGATCCGCGCCGGGCGCTTCTGCGTCAACATTCTGCAGGCGCACCAGATCGACATCGCCGATGCCTTCAGCGGGCGCACCCACGGTGCCGACCGCTTTCTGTGCGGCGAATGGGCCAGCGACGACAACGAGGTGCCTTATCTCATTGCAGCGCAGGCCAATATCTTCTGCGAAGCCGATGCGGTCTCGAGCTACGGCACGCATTCGATCGTCATCGGCAAGGTGCATCACGTCGCCGTCGGCGGACAGGTCGCGCCGCTCCTGTATCAGGACGGGCAATACACGGTCGGCCTCGGCGACGGCATCGACTGGGTGGTGCCGGTCGCCTGACCGGAATGCAGGCGGCATCGCCGCGCACATCAATTTAGATCGAGGGAGAACCAGGATGGAATTCGGCTATTTCACGCTGTCGGACAATCACTACGAGGGCAACACGCGCGACGCCAATACCTTCGTGCAGGATCTCACCGCCGAAGCGCTCTATGCCGACAAGCTCGGTATGCATTCGGCCTGGATCGGCGAGCATCACTTCAATTCGCTCGGCGTGAATTCCTCGCCGGAAATGGTGCTGGCCTATATCGCCGCGCAGACGAAGCATATTCGCCTGGCGCCGGCCGTCACCGTGCTGCCGCTGCATCATCCGATCCGGGTCGCCGAGCAATGGGCGACACTCGATCTTCTGTCCGGCGGCCGCGTCGATTTCGCCGCCGGCCGCGGCTATGACCGCCGCGAGTATCTGCCCTTCAACGTGTCGTTCGATGACAACCAGTCGATCTTCGACGAAGGCATGGAGATCCTGCGCACGCTGTGGAATTCGGGCGGCAAGCGCATCGACCACAAGGGCAAGCATTACCAGTTCGAGGATGTGCGGATTACGCCGCAGCCCTTGCAGAACCCGCTGCCGATGTATGTCGCGTCATTCTCCAAGCCATCGATCGAGCTCGCGGCGCGGCTGAATTGCGGTCTGATCGTCGCACCTTTCGCCGCTGCGATGAGCTTCGGCGGGCTGAAGCAGGTCGCCGATCTCTATCATGAGAGCTGCGCCAAATACGGCACCAAGCCGCACCGGCTGATGTGCAGCTACTTCACGCATTTCGCCGACGACGAGGCGAGCGAGAAGGCGCAGCGCGCCCGCCAGATCCGCTACTACAAGGAATGCGTGATCCCCTCCTTCCCGGGCGATCCGCGCACCGCGCCGCCGAGCTACCGCTACTTCATCGATATGGTCGAGCGGCTGCACAAGGTGAAACCGGAAGACCTGACCGAGAATTCGGTGCTGATCGGCAATTCGGCCCGCATCACCGAAATCCTGAAGAAGGTCGAGGCCGCAGGCTTCGACGAGGTCATCCTCTATTTCAACGTCGGCATGAAGCCGCACCAGCAGACCAAGGAAGAAATGCACCGCTTCATGAGCGAAGTCGCGCCGCATTTCCAGGGCAAGCATCTGGAACGCCGCGCGGCCTGATCGCTCACCAATTTACCTCGAGCCTCCCAAGCAACGGGGTTAACCTGGGCCGCAACCTCAACCGGGTTGCGGCTTTTTCTTTACGGTTTACCGGCCTGCCACCAACAACAAGCGCCCGCACACAGGCCGGCCGGCACATGCGCGGGCGATACGGGAGTACGCTTATGAAGAGGCTCATTCACGCAGTCACGATCGCACTGATGGTGACCGGCGCCGCACCGGCTTTGGCGCAGGGAGCAAAAACGCTCGACGTCATCGTTTTCCCGGGCGGCTTTAACTGGCCGATCTGGGCGGCGCAGGACAAGGGGTTTTTCGAAAAGAACGGCGTCGCCGTGAAGGTCGTGCCGACGCCCAATTCGCAGTTCCAGCTCAAGGGCCTGATCGAGGGCAAATTCGATATCGCGATGACGGCGATCGACAACGTGATTGCCTACAGCGAGGGCCAGGGCGCCGCCAAGACCGATGTGGAACCGGACATTTTCGCCTTCATGGGCGGCGACAACGGCTTTCTGCGGTTGGTCGCCGCTCCCGACGTGAAGGACATCGCCGACCTCAGGGGCCGCAAGATCTCGGTCGACGCGCTGACCACCGGATATGCCTTCGTGCTGCGCAAGCTTCTGGAGAATGCCGGATTGAAGCACGAGGACGTCGAATTTGTTTCCGCCGGCGGCGTCATGCAGCGCTATCAGGCGCTGCTGAAGAAGGAGCATGCCGCAACGCTTCTGATCTCGCCGTTCGAGATCAATGCCGAGGCGCAGGGCTTCAAGCGGCTGGCCAATGCCGACGACGCGCTCGGGCATTACCAGGGACTGGTCGGCGCCACCCGTCGCTCCTGGGCCAGGGAAAACGAGAAAGAGCTGATCGGCTATATCCGCGGCTATACCGCCGCGCTCGACTGGCTCTACGATCCGGCGAACAAGGCCGAAGCCATCGCGATCCTGCGCAAGAATCTTCCGAACCTGACCGAGGAAGCTGCCGCGCGCAGTTACGACGTGCTGCTGCATCCGACCAAGGGCTTCACCCGCGGCGCGGTGCTGGATGTCGAGGGCGTCAAGACCGCCTTGCAGCTGCGCAGCCAGTATGGCGAGCCGAAGAAACAGCTCACCGACCCGGCGAAATATCTCGACCTGACCTATTTCGACAAGGCCAGGAAAAACTGACCTGTTCCGCCCGTCTGCCGGATCGATCGGCCAGGCCGATGGGCTCGCATACAGCGCGGGCCCTTGGCGGTCGTTATGAGGAAGAAGCCGGACCAATACCCGCTTCAGTATCTCCATGACGCTTGCGGCGTTTCCGGTGCGGCGGCGCCGGTATCGCCGCCTGCAATTCAGCGCGCGCCATTGCGCTAGGCATGCAACTCAATTATGCCATTTGTTGCTGAATTGCTTCGGGGCGAACGGGGAAACCAATGAAAATCGGAATGTCGCGCGTCTGCTTGGTGACCGCCATGGCCTTGCTCGCGGTCGTCCTGTCGCCGGGATCAGGGTTTGCGCAACGCAAGCAGCCCGCCGAAGGCACGCTGCAGCAGCGCAAGGATTGCGCCGACGACGCCCGGATGGTCTGCGGCCGGTTCATTCCCGATGTCGCGCGCATCACCCAATGCATGACCGCGAACAAGCGGCAGCTCAGCCCGCAATGCCGCAGGCACTTTCGTTGAACCTCGGCACCGCCTGAATTTGCGACTTGAACCAGACCGTGAAGCCGCAGCTTTCGGGTTGCGGCGTTATGCTTGATCGGGCTTGAATTGGGCACGCATCAGGTTCGCCCGGCGGTATCATGAGTACACCGCAGACCATCGACCTCGCTGCCTTCGGTGTCAGCCGCACCCGCGGCTTCGTTCCCGACCCCGATCCGCTGGGCGCCCTGCCGGACGCCTTCCGCGCGCTGGACGATGTCGCCCCGATCATCCCGGCGCTCGTCATGAACCGGGAGGTGCGTCGCTTCCTTGCCGCCCTGCCCGAACCGGACGTTGCGGCGCTCAGCGACGCCGAGGCCGAGCGCGCGATGCTCATCCTGTCGGCGCTGACCATGGCCCATGTCTGGGGCGGACCAGAGCCCGATTTCACACTGCCCCGCAACCTCGCCGTGCCGCTGGTCGCGCTGGCGCAGCGGCTCGGACGCCCGCCCATTGTCATGCATGCGACGCTGGTGCTCAACAACTGGCGCAGGCTCGATCCGGCGCAGCCGCCCGCGCTCGACAATCTCGATACGCAATTCACCTTCACCGGCTCGTTCGACGAAAAGTGGTTCTATCTGGCGACCCTCAATGTCGAACTGGTCGGCGCGCCGGCCATCGTGACTCTGGCCGATGCGGTGCAGGCGTCGCAGCAGGCCGACGACGCAGCGCTCGCAGGCGGCCTTGAGAGGCTGGCGGCAGGCATCCAGGCGATGTCGGCTGCGCTGCTGCGGCTGACCGAGCGCTGCGACCCCTATGTCTTCTACAACCGCATCCGGCCCTATCTCGCGGGCTGGCCCGCCCCCGGCGTGACCTATGCCGGCACCGGACACCCGCCGCAGGTCTTCGCGGGCGGCTCCGCCGCACAATCGTCGCTCCTGCAATCGATCGATGCCGGCCTCGGCATTGTTCACGCGCATGCGGCGACGCGCGATTTCCTCCACGCGATGCTGCAATACATGCCGCCCCGGCACCGGGCTTTTGTCGCCGCCCTGCAAGAAGCGAGCGGCATCCGCGCGCGCGCGTTGCAGGGCGCGCCGGCCGTGCGCGACGCCTACAACGCCTGCATCGCCGCAACCGACGAATTCCGGCGCAAGCATATCGGACTCGCCTCGCACTATATCGTCAAGCAGGCCGTCACCCATGTCGGCCCCGGCACGGTGGGCACCGGCGGCACCGATTTCGTCGAATTCCTGCGCGAGTCGCGGATCGAAACCGCACGCGCCAAACTGAAATAGAACAGGCCTGCGCCCACTTTCGCCACCCCTGCATCGACACAAACATACCGAGTGCTCGTTATGTAACTTGACTCCAGGCGCGCAGGCGTCATGATCTGCGCAACAGCCGCGCGTCGTTTGGTGCAAGCAAAACGCCCGCCCGCGGACAGCGGCTGACGGGAGGAAAGCCATGAGACGGAGCGCATCCGCGCGTCCCGATCTGCGGCATTCGCCGCACCTTTTGCGTCCAGCCAGAACCGAAAGCGCGCGGCGCCCTCCCCGCCGCACCCAGGAGTCGCGTTCCAGAGCCGCGCGCGAAAAGCTTCTGCGCGCCACGCTCGAAATCCTGCAGGAGCGTGGCTATGCCGGCCTCACCACCAAGGAAGTGGCGGCGCGCGCCGGATTTTCCAACGGCGCGCTGATGCATCATTTCTCCACAAAGGCCGATCTCGTGATCGCCGCCGGCGCACATATCTACGAACGCCACATCGCGGAGGGCCGCAAGATCGCGGCGAGCGATATGGCGCGTAACGACCCGCTCAAAGCCTTCATCGCCGATTGCGAGAATGTATATCTCGGCAGTTCCTTTATCCCGACCATCGAGATGATGGTCGCTGCGCGATCGGACCCGCTGATGGACGCGCCGTTCGACGCCTTCATGCGCGATTATCGCAAGACCATGAACGAGATCTGGATGAGGGCCTTCATGCGCGCGGGCTACAGCGAGGCGGAGGCATCCTTCACCATCATGTCGACGCTCTATGTCATCCGCGGCATGGCAATCAATTCGATCTGGCAGAAGAACATGCCCTATTACCGCTCATTCCTGCGCGAATGGGTGAAGATCGAAAAGGCCGGCGCGCTGAAGAGCGGGCGCGTTCCGGTCCGCTGAACCGAAGCGATACGTCAACGGGAGAGAGAACCTTGACCTTGCAGCAGAACAAGGACCGCATCCAGACCACGCATATCGGCAGCCTGCCGCGGCCGCACAAGCTGCTCGATATCATGAAGAAAAAGCTCAGCGGCGAGCCCTATGACGACAAGGAGTTCGAGACGATCCTGCACCAGTCCGTCATGGATGCCGTGAGGAAGCAGAAGGATTGCGGCATCGACATCGTCACCGACGGAGAGTTCTCGAAGCCCGGCTTCTTCACCTATATCCAGGAGCGGCTCGACGGCTACGAGGCCCGCAAAGGGCAGAAGCTCATCCTGTTCCAGAAGGAAGTCGAGGCCTTTCCGGACTATTACCAGGAGTATTTCAAGCAGGCGATGCTGGGCGGCGCCATCGTCCCGATCACGCCCGTGGTCTGCGTCGGGCCGGTCAAGTATCGCGGCGAAAAGGCGGTCCAGCGCGATATCGCCAATGTGAAAGCAGCGGCCAGGGCGGCCGGCATTCCCGACGAACAGGTCTTTCTGCCCGCCACCGCGCCGTCCGGCGTCGGCATCAACGAATATTACAAGTCGGACGAGGATTATTTCCACGCCCTCGCGATCGAGATGGGCAAGGAATACAAGGCGATCACCGACGCCGGCATCCTGGTGCAGATCGACGATCCGTTCCTGCCGGACATTTTCGTCGAGCCCGGCCTCGACGACAAGCAGATGAAGCGGCGCGCGCAGATCTATGCCGAAGCAACCAATGCCGCACTCAAGGGCATTCCGCGCGAGCGCGTGCGCTTCCACACCTGCTACGGCATCAACGAAGGGCCGCGCCTCTACGAGGCCACGCTGGCGCAGATCATCGAATATGTGCTGTCGATCAATGCAGGCTCATTTTCGTTCGAGGCTGCCAATCCGCGCCATGAGCACGAATACCATCTGTTCGAGACCGTGAAAATTCCGGACGGCACGGTGCTGTGCCCCGGCGTGATCACCCATGCCAGCAACATCGTCGAGCATCCCGAACTGATCGCCGAGCGGCTGATCCGTTTCGCCAATCTCGTCGGGCGCGAAAACGTCATGGCCGGCGGCGATTGCGGTTTCTCCTCGCAGGCGCTCTATCGCACCGAGGTCCACGACACCGTGGTCTGGGAGAAATTCAAGGCGATGCGCCAGGGCGCGGATATCGCCACCAAGAAACTGTGGCACTGACCAAATCAAGCGCTGGAACAGGGCGCAACACCGGGAGAGTGAAAATGTCCAAGCGACTGATAGCCAGCGCGGCGATGCTCGCCTTCGCCGCAATTCCCGCTCATGCCCAGAAGGACGTGAAGATCGGCTTTGTCACCACCTTCACTGGACCGCAGGCGGTGGTCGGAAACGACATGCGTGACGCCTTCGAGCTTGCGCTCGATCATCTCGGCCGGAAGATGGGCGGCCTCAATGTCCAAGTGATTTACGAGGACGACACCCTCAAGCCCGATATCGGCAAGCAGAAAACCGACAAGCTGATCCAGTCCGACAAGGTCAATTTCCTGACCGGCTACATGATGTCCCATGTGCTTCTGGCCTCATACAAGTCGGCGGTCGATTCGGAGACCTTTCTCATCAGCGCGAATGCCGGCCCGTCCCAGATCGCCGGTGACCTGTGCTCGCCGTGGTTTTTCTCGACCTCCTGGCAAGGCGATCAGGTTCCGCAGGCGATCGGCGAATACATGAATCAAAAAGGCGTCAAATCGGTTTATCTGCTCGCGCCCAATTATGCCGCGGGCAAGGACGTCATCGCAGGCTTCAAGTCGCAGTTCAAAGGCAAGATCGTGGGTGAGGATTTCACCAGATGGCCAGACCAACTGGACTTTTCGGCAGAGCTGTCAAAAGCCCGCGCCGCCAGGCCCGATGCGGTTTTTGCCTTCTATCCCGGGGCCGCAGGCGTCCAGTTCCTGACACAATACTCGCAGGTCGGCCTGCGCGGCCAAATTCCGCTCTACACCTCGTTCATCGTCGATGCGCTGTCGCTGCCACAACTCAAGGATCTGTCGCTCGGCATTCCCGGCGCGCAGCATTGGGTTATCGATCTTCCGAACGAAGCAAACAAGAAATTCGTCGCCGAGTTCAGGAAGAAGTACGGCCGCAATCCTTCCTTCTACGCAGCGCAGGCCTACGACTCGGCCATGCTAATCGACAGTGCCGTCAAGGCGGTCGATGGCGACCTGACGAAGAAGGACGCGATGCGCGAGGCCATGCGCAAGGCAAACTACGCCTCCGTACGTGGATCCTACAAATACGGCAACAACCACTTCCCGATACAGAATTTCTATCTGCAGGAAGCGGTGAAGGACGGCGACAATTTCACGCTCAGGACCGTCGCCACCGCGCTGAAGGATCACCAGGACCGGTATGCGGCGAAATGCCAGATGAAGTGGTAAGCCGATAAACAAGAAAAATGGCCGGCGGTTTCCCGCCGGCCTCCAGTCGTTCACACGCGCAAAAACCCGAGGACGCAAAGGCGCCGCCCTTCGCGGTCAGCGATGCCCGCCGTGGCCGCGGCCCATGAAGGCGCCGCGCATGCCGCCGAAGGCATAGCCGGGCAGCACGTCCTTCGCGATCGCGACCTGCTTCTCGTCGAGCGACTTGACCAGTGCATCCACCGCGGCGTTGATCTGATCCTGCTCTTTGCGGCGCTGCTCGATCATGCTGTCGCGGAACTGCCGGTGTTCGTCCGGGGACATGCGGCGGATCGCATCGCGATCCACGCTGTCGCGCCGCGCCCGGCGTGCATCCCCGACCTCCTTCAGAGTAGCCGCATATTTGGTCCAGGCCTCTTCCTGCGCGGCGGTAATGCCGAGCTCGCGCTTGGCGCTGTCGAGCGCGGCCTGACCCATCGGCTCACCGAACCGGCCGTGTCGCGGACCATAACCGCGGCCCATGCCGGGCCGGCCATATCCCCGGTCGTCGTCGCGGCCGTATCCGTGGCGCCGATACCCGTCATCGCCATGACCACCGTGGTAGCCATGGCCGCGGCCCATGCCGTATCCCATGCCGTAGCCCCGGCCGCGCATGCCGGGACCGCAATCGTCATCGCCACGCCGCCAGCCTGAACGCGGGCCGCCGCCGCGATCGTCACGGTCGCGCCAGCGCGGTCCGCGCTCGACATCGGGCCGAGAGTCCTCGTCGCGCCAGCGCTGCGCGCTCCAGCTATAGTCGGTGCGGCCTGCATCCGCCGCCGATCCGGAGGCCTCGCGCCAGCCGTACCCCGCCGAAGCCGCATGCGCAGCGCCGCCGAAGCCGATCAGTCCGGCGGCCATCATGGCCGGGATCATCCAATTGCGTTTCATCGTTTGTCTCCACCTTGCGCAACCAAACGCGTTGCATCGCCTCCGAAGGTGGAGGGCCGATTTGACGCAAGTTTTTCAGCAGGGTCCGGGTTTGTGACAAAGTGTGCCAGCGCGGGCCCTCGACACAACCCGTTGCAACATTTCAAAAAATTAACCCGCACGATTCCCTATATTGCGGCCATGGCTGAAAGTCCGCATATCCTGATCGTCGACGACCATCGCGAAATTCGCGAGCTGGTGACGCGCGCCCTGACGAAGGAAGGCTTCCGCGTCACCAGCGCCGCAGACGGCCGCGCCATGCACAAGGCGCTCGCCGATGCGCGCATCGATCTGATCCTGCTCGACCTGATGCTGCCGGGCGAGGACGGGCTGTCGCTATGCCGGGCGCTGCGCGCCAAGTCCGACATCCCGATCATCATGCTGACCGCCAAGGGCGACGAAATCGACCGGGTCATCGGCCTCGAACTGGGCGCCGACGACTATATGCCAAAGCCCTTCGGCAGCCGCGAACTGATCGCGCGCATCCGCGCGGTGCTGCGGCGTGGCAGGCAGGCCGAACCGATGCAGAAGGCCGCGGCGCAATATCGCTTCGACCGCTGGCGGCTCGATACCGCAGCGCGCGAACTGGTACGCGAGGACGGCGTCACCGTGCCGCTGTCGACCGGGGAATACGATCTGCTGATGGCCTTTGTCGAACGGCCGCAGCGGGTGCTCAGCCGCGAGCAATTGCTCGATCTCGCCCGCGGCCGCGCCGCCGCCAATTTCGACCGCGCCATCGACACCCAGGTGAGCCGCCTGCGCAAGAAGATCGAGCGGGATCCGGCCGATCCGAAAATCATCAAAACGGTATGGGGCGGCGGCTATACCTTTACCGCCGCGGTGAGCGCGCAATGACGCGCTTGTTTCCAAAAAGTCTGTTCGGTCAGACACTGCTGCTCCTGTTCGCGGGCCTGATCGTCTCGCATCTGATCGGCTCGTTCATCTATTCGCTGGATCGCGAAAGCGCAGTGCGCGAAGTCGGGGGTCTTGCCACCGCGCAGCGCATCGCCAATGTCTCGCAACTTGTCGAAGACATGCCGGCCGACTGGCGCGAGCGTCTCGTCGCCGGACTGTCCGACCGAAGCCTCACCGTGGCGCTCGCCGATCAGCCGCCGCTCACCACCAGCGATGCCGGCCCGGTCGCCGATGTCATCCGTGACTATCTGATCCGCCAGTTGCGTCTGCCGCCCGCGCGCGAACCCATGGTCGCGGTGGATGAGACCGACATGCCGTCCGGGGCGCCAATTGGCCCGCGGCGGTTCGGCCCGCCACCTCACGAGGAGCGCGGCATGATGCGCGGCCGCATGATGCGCGAACGCGGCGAGGACTGGCGCGGCGACGACAATCGCGGCGGCGCATGGCGGGGCGAAGGGCGCGGCCGGTTTCGCGTCCTGATGCATCCGGTCAGCCTGCAAGTCGCGGTGCCGCTCAAGGACGGGCAATGGCTGTTCTTCGCCTCCAGCCTGCCTTCCTCCGGCGAAACCGGCTTTTCCTACCGCTACCTGATCTCGATGCTGGTGATGGCGGCGATCATTGTGGCGATCTCGATCTGGGCGGTGCGCCGCCTGACCGCGCCGCTCGCCGCCGTGGCGCAGGCCGCCGACCGGCTCGGCCGTGACGTCAATGCGCCGCCGCTTCCCGAGACCGGCTCCGCGGAGATGAAACAGGCCGCCGCCGCCTTCAACGCCATGCAGGAGAAACTGCGCAACCTGATCGAAAACCGCACCCGCATGCTCGCGGCGCTCTCTCACGACTTGCGAACGCCGCTGACCTTGCTGAGGCTGCGCGCCGAGAATGTCGAGAACACCGAAGAGCGCGACAAGATGCTCGCCACCATCGCCGAGATCGACGCGATGATCGGCGCAACCTTGCAATATGCGCGCGAGCAGGCCGCCGAAGAGCCGCGGCGCATCACCGATGTCACCGCCCTGGTGCAGAGCGTGGTCGACGACATGGCCGATGCCGGAGTTGCCGTGAGCATGTCAGCCGCGCAGCCCGCATCGATCGAATGCCAGCCGGCGGCGCTCAAGCGCGCGCTGACCAACCTGATCGAGAATGCGGTCAAATACGGCGAGCGGGCGCGGGTGTCGCTGACCGCCACGCCGCAATCCATCGAGATCGCGATCGAGGATGACGGCCCGGGCCTCCCCGAGGACCAGCTCGGCCAGGTGTTCGAGCCGTTCTACCGGGTGGAGCAATCGCGCAGCCGCGATACCGGCGGCGTCGGGCTCGGGCTTGCGATCGCGCGAACGGCGATCGAGGCGCAGGGCGGCCGCCTCACCCTGCGCAACCTTCGTCCGCGCGGGCTGCAGGCCGAGATCGCGCTGCCGCGCGGCCGGAGCTGACCAGTCGATCATCGTGCGCAATCTGGCGCAACTTCTCGCCCACCGGCTGCCGCAGGCCAATACCACGCTCGACCTGTTGAGCGCCAATTAACGGCCGCAATCCCCGCGGACGTCCGACCCGGTTTTCCCGGTCGCGCATACCGGACCGGAAAAACAAACCTATTTGCGCTTGCGCGCTCTCGTGGCCTTTTTGCCATTCGGCCGCGTGGCGCCGACCTTGCCGCGCTTGACCTGCGGCTTCTTGTCGGCGGCGGCGGCGCGCAGCTCGACGCGCGGCGCCTGGGTCACAGCCCTGGCCGCTGCAGCCGCCGCCCGTCGCGCCGCCCGCAGCTTTTTGGCGCGCGCCTCGGCGCGCTGGGCCGCACGCTTCTCACGGCATTTGTCGCATTTGCAGCCGACCGGCTTCAGGAAAATGTCGAAATAATCCTTGCCGTAATCGTAGGTGATTTCCTCGCCCGGCTTGATCTTGCGGCGCGCCGTGATGATGACCTTGTGGCCCTTGACATCGCTCTCGGCATTGGGCCGGCAGGAATGGTTGAAGTAGCGCGCCAGATTGCGCCGGTTCGAACCGTCGATGGTCCAGCGCGAATTGACCTCGAACATATAGCGGTTGTCGCGCTTCTCGGCTTCCTCGTTGCTGAGAAGCTGGCCGCGATAGGTATCGATCAGCTGGCCCTTCGGGATTTCCTGAGTGGCGAAACAGCCGAGCCCGGTGCGGGAGCGGCCGATGCGATAGGCGCGACGGAAAGGCTTACGGGCGCGGGGCATGGTGGTTTGATAGAATCGATGAGGCCTCTGCGCTGAGGCATATCAAGACGCATAAGCAAAAGCCAAGCCAATTTCAATCGGGCGGATGATGCGTCCCCAGATGCGATTGTCTGCTGAGGCCTTATCGTGAGAGGCGAACACGGCGCGCGTCTTGAAAGGTGGCCGCCCTGGTTCCTCGACATGCCCTCGCGTGGTCTTGATCCCGCGATGATGATGAAGGCCGGACCAACCGTAACAGCGAAGCCGCCGGATCCGGGCTCACCGTTGCTCGAAGGAGCGAAGCAGGATTGACAGCAACGCGGCAGCCTGCGCGCGCTCGGACGGGCTCAAGACGGAAAGCACGTCCGCCATGCCGGCAAGATGCATCTCGATCGCACGGTCTGCCATCTCCAAACCGGCCGGCGTGAGCTTGATGGCCACGCTGCGCCTGTCCTGCGCATCCGGCTCGCGTACCGCGAGCCCCATGCGCACCACATTGTCGATCCGGTTGGTGATGGTGCCGGAGGTGAGCAGCGATTTCCGGTAAATGTCGGTCGGTCGCAGCGCATAGGGCGCGCCGGCCCGGCGCAACGTGACGATGAGGCTGAAGGTTTCCCAGGTCAGCCCCAGCGTCTGAAGCCGCTGTTCGGCTTGGCGCGACAGATGTGTCGACAAGCGCTGAATGCGGCCGAGAATATCGAGCGGCCAGGGATCGAGATCGGGCCGCTCCCGCCGCCATTCTCCGATCAGTTCGGCGATCGAATCCTCAGGTGCAGGCTCGCTCGCAAGCGAGGCGTCGGTCTCCGACTTCGCCGGGGCGCTGCTTGCAGCGTCAGACCCCGGCCTGCCTGGATCGATCATGCTTCTGCCCGCAGCCGCCGTTGTCCGACGCCCGGTCTTCTCACGCGCTGCAGCAGCGGCACGCGCCATATCGTCGCTCCGAAATGATGACTTTATCTTGACATCAAGTATCTTGATGTCAAGATAACTACCTTCCTTGCAGGAGCCGACTGTATGCCCGGCACGCTGATCCGCAACGGCCATGTCGTCAGCGTGGATGCGCAACGCAATGTCTATCCGGGCGGCTTCGTCGCGATCGAGAACGGGCGTATCGCACAGGTCGGCCCCGCCGACGCGGCGCCTGCGGCGAACCGATTTGGCGACGTGATCGACGCCACGGGCTGCATCGTTCTGCCCGGCCTCATCAACATGCACCAGCATCACTGGTACACCCTGTTCAAGGGCATGGCCGACGGCATGCTGCTGGAAGACTGGGTGAGCGGGCTGCTGCTCCCACTGTCGCTGCACATGGATGCGGACGCGATGCGCGCGGCGAGCGGCATCGCCGCCCTGGAGATGCTGGCGACCGGCACGACAACCTCGCTCAATCATTCGGTGACAACGACCACGCCGGACATCGTCCGCGCCTCGATCGAACCTGTTGCCGAAATCGGTTTGCGGCACGTCTTTGCCAAGGAATTGCGCTGCCGGACGCCGGGCAATCCGCGCCATCCGCTCGGTCTCGACGAGGCGCTTGCCGCCTATGAGGAAGAGTTCCGGCGCTGGGACGGCACGGCGCAAGGCCGCGTGCGCATGGCGATGACGATCGAATCCAATGCGCATTGGGTCGCCGCCGGCATGAGCACGGAAGAGCTGATCACCCGCGGCTATGCGCTGGCAAGAAAGCTCGGCGTCCGCATCACCGCGCATATCGCCGGCGGCACGCTTTCGCTCGAAAAGGGCTTTCTGAAATATCTGCGCGAAACCGGCCGCACCGACGTGCGCTATCTCATGCAGCTCGGCATTCTCGACAGCCACTGGATCCTCGCACATTGCATCCACAATACCGAACTCGACCTCGAACAGATGGCGCATGTGGGCGCAAGCTTCGCCTATACGCCGACGTCGGAATCCATCCGCGGCGGCGGTATCGCGCCGGTGGCGGCGGCGCAGCGCGCCGGCGTGCTGACCACGCTCGGCACCGACGGCCCGATGGTCGACTATTCCGTCGACATGGTCGAGCAGATGAAGGTGGCGATGCTGATGCAGCATGTCCGCCATCTCGACCCAACCCGCCTGCCGGTCGATCGCGTGATCGAAATGGCGACGATCAATGGTGCGAAGGCGCTCGGACTTGAGGCGGAGATCGGCTCGCTGGAGGCCGGCAAGAAAGCGGATATCGCGGTCTTCGATCTCGACAAGCCTTATGTCGGCGTCTTGCATCGCCCGCTTTCGAGCTTCGTCACCGCCGGCAAGGGTTCGGATGCGAAAGTCGTGATGGTGGACGGCGAGATCGTCTACCGCGACGGCGCGTTTCCGCGACAACCCGATGCGATGGCTTTGGTCCGCGAGGGCCAAAGGATCGCAACGGGCATTCTGGCCAAAGCCGGGCTTTCACATGGAGGGGTATCATGAGTTATCTCAAGACCTTCGCGCGTCCTGTAACGCGCGCGGCACTCGCTGCCGGCCTTGCATTTGCACTGTCCGCGGGTCCGGCATCGGCCCAGGCTTATCCAACGCGACCAATCACGCTGGTTGTGGCGTTCGCGCCGGGCGGCCTGTCCGATATTCCCGCGCGTATTCTTGCAGCCGAGTTGCAACAGCGCATCGGCCAGTCGGTTGTGGTGGAGAACCGCACCGGCGCGTCCGGCGTCGTCGGCGCGACTTCGGTGCTGCGCGCGGAGCCGGACGGCTATACGCTTCTGGTCAATGCGCTCGCCGACACGCAGAACCTGCATTACATCAACGTGCCCTATAGCGCCGTGAACGATTTCGAACTCATCGGCAAGATTGCCGACGGGCCGCCCCTGGTGCTCATGGTGCCGAACGCAACGCCCTACAAGACCGTCGCCGATATCGTGGCCGACGCCAAGGCCAATCCGAAGAAGATCAGCTTCGCAAGCTCCGGGCCTGCGACCTCGCCGGCGATTGCGATCACGCAACTCAATGCGCTGGCCGGCACCGAGATCGTGGACGTGCCCTATCGCGGATCGGGGGCGGCGGCGCAATCGCTGCTCAGCGGCGAGGTGCAGGGCTCGTTCGTGTTCATGAGCACGGCGCGGCAATATCACGACGACAACCGCGCCCGCGCCATCGCCGTCGCGCAGCCCAAGCGCTTCCCGGCCTGGCCGGATCTGCCGACCATGGCCGAACAGGGCTTTGCCGGCTTCGACCATGGCGGCTTTGTCGGGCTCGCCGCACCTGCCAAGACGCCGAAGGAGATCGTGGCCTTTCTCAACAAGCATCTGAACGAGGCTCTGGCCTCGCCGGATTTGCGCAAGCGCTTCGCGGCGCTCGGCATGACGGTGCCGGATGCGGCGCAGAATACGCCCGAGAATTTCAAGGCCTTCATGGCCAACGAGACCGCGCGGCAGGGCGAACTCGCCAAGCTCACCAAGCAGCAGCAAAAGCCGAACTGAGCGCCGTCAGGCGTGCCGCAATCGAAAAAAGCCCCGGACCGCGTCCGGGGCTTTTTTTGTTTGGCGGGTGCGGCGCTGCGCCCTCACCCCAGATTGAGCGCCTGGAAGAAATCGTTGCCCTTGTCGTCGATGATGATGAAGGCCGGGAAATTCTCCACCTCGATCCGCCAGATCGCTTCCAT
>NZ_JBKBVB010000069.1:0-23769 GCF_046289595.1 Pseudorhodoplanes sp. | reverse complement strand
CCCAGCCCGGCTCACCGGAGGTGGTGGAACAGCTCGGTGAAGAAATAGGGGCCCAGCGTATAAAGGCTGGTCCAAACGAGAGCCCCGGCCGATTGCGCCATCAGAAAGCGGTGCCACGGCATTGCCAGCGAACCGGCCAAGAGGCCGTTGATCTGGCGCATCAAGGGAATGAAGCGCGCGATGAACACGATCCACAGCCCGCCCCTGGCGAACCTGTCCTCGACCGCATCGAGCCGCTCCGCCGTCAGCCCGATGCGCGGTCCGAAACGGCGCAGCAGCGCATTGCCGCCGAGGCGGCCGATCACATAGCCGGTGGAATCGCCGAGGATCGCGCCCGCGAGCACCGCGACATAGACCGAAACGATCGAAAGCTCGCCCTTCGCCGCCAGCAGGCTCGCCGCTATCACGCCGGTCTCGCCCGGCACCGGCGAGCCCATCGATTCCAGATAGATCATGACGAAGATGGCGATTGCGCCGTAATGTTTCAGATACGGCTCGAAAATCGCCCAGCCTTCATGCAGCGTCGAAAGCATCTCATCAATTCCCGAAGGACTCACCGATCTGCTTCATCACCGCGTCCTTCCATTGCACGACCTGCGGGCTGTCGAGGATCGCGGGCGGAGTCCCGGTTTTCGCCGCGCCGGGGGTCAACCGCGCGATCCGGATTTCGCCGTCGGTCCAGTATGGATCGCCGCCGCCATTGCGTCCGTTCAGCGTCGGGCCAAGGCCGGTCACCTGATAGACCGCCTCCACCACCTGCGCGGTCTTCAGGTCGCCGATCAATCCGTCGCGTTCGGCATCGATGTCGGCAGCGATGTGATGCGTTACCTGTCCGGTATAATGACTGAGTCCGACGCTGCGGTCGAAGGTCACCGCGCCAAGCCAGACCGGCCTTTGCTCCGCGCCCTTGTCGAGCACCTGCCAGAACCGGACATGATGGCGGCGGTCGGCGCTCTTGGCGGAGGGCTTCTCGAAGGCGAGATCTTCCACACGCCCGGCATAGAATAGCGGGCTGACCGGAGCGTGTTCACAGGGCCGCTTCAACAGCACCGAGCCCACGATCTTCACACTCGATGTCAGCGTCACCGGATCGGCCGGAAACCATCCGGCCTCGTTCATCGCGCGGATGACAGCGTCGCGCTCGCCGACCAGCCCGACATTGAGGGCGTCGCCCGGAATGCCCTGCTTGGTATGGGTGACCATCGGATGCTGCGCGAGACCGGGCTGGTGCTCATGATGACGCCAGGCCATTGGCAGAAAGATGTAGGCGACCACCGCATAGACCAGGACCGCGACCGCGATCGTCAGAATGACCGATCCATCCATGCGCGTTCGCGCCTATGTCGGGTCTGCGCCGCCCCGCCGGGCAGCCCATGCGACCAGCGCGGCAACAATGACGATGGCCGGGACCGCACTCCACGCCCCCGCCATCATGTAGGAAAGCGCACCGCCCAAGGCGCCGACCAGAAATCCGGTCAGCACCGAGAACACGGTGGCGAAGCGCTTGCGCGCTTCGGCGATATGGGCGAGGAGCGCCGCATCGGCTGCGACGCGCGCCGGACGCAAACGCGCATAGATCAGCTCGGTCGCATCGATAGCAAGCTGCGTGGCGTTGCCGGTCATCACATTGGTCTGCGGCACCCCGCGCAGCAGCAGCCGCACCAATGTCGACTGCACGCCCATCGCCGCAGCCGAAAGCAGACCCGCGGCGCCGCCGAGCCAGGCATCCGGATCTGTGATCGGCCAGGCCTTCAGCAGCAGCGCAACGAAAGCCGCGAGCAGCGAGACTTCAAGCGCGAAGACCAGCGGCAGCGATGAACGCCTGCCGCCCCGCCGGACGATAATGATTGCCGCGGCAATGCCCGCGCCCAGCATGAAAGCCGGGATCGCCAGCATCTTGGCCAGCACGCCGCGATCGTCGACCACGAGTTCTGCCGCAGCGACCACGAAGCTGCCGGTGACCTGCGCCGCGAAAAATCCGAACAGCGCGAGGAAGGTGACGCTGTCGACATAGCCCGCGACGAAACTCAGCATCGGCGGCACCGCACGCGGCAGCGGCGCCGGTCCCGCGGCGACTGTCATCTCCGCCTGAGCCATTGCCCGATCCGCTCCACCGCTTCGCGCATGTCGGCCTGCGACTGCGCGTAGCAAAAGCGCAGATAATGCCGCCCGTCGCGTGGATCGAAATCGACGCCGGGCGTTGCCGCGACATGCGCCTCCTCAAGCATGCTTTTAGCAAAGGCGAACGAGTCGTCGGAGAAACGCGCAATATTGGCGTAGAGATAGAATGCGCCGTCGACCGGCAGGAATGTGTCGAGCCCCGCCTTGGGCAGGCCTTCGATCAGGATACGCCGGTTGTCCTCATAGCCATGTTTGACCGCATCCATCTCGGCGCGGCCGTCGAAGGCGGCCTCGGCTGCGATCTGCGACAAAGTCGGCACGCTGATCGCGAGATTGCCCTGCAGCCGATCGATCGGCCGGACCAGCGGTTCGGGCGCCACAATCCAGCCGATGCGCCAGCCGGTCATGCAGAAATATTTCGAGAAGGAATTGATGACGAGCGCCCGATCGGAAATTCGCAGCGCGGTTTCGGCCGGAAAAGCATAATCGAGCCCATGATAGATCTCGTCGGAGATGAAGCGGATGCCCTCGCCTTCCGTTGCGCGGATCAGATCGGCAAATGCTTCAGGCCGCATCATTGTGCCGGTGGGGTTGGCCGGGCTTGCGATCAGCAGACCGGCGAGCTTTGCTTTGCGGTGTTCGGCCAGCACAGCCTCCGGCGTCACCGCCCACCGCGTTTGCGCTGAGGTTTCGATCAGCACCGGCTCGCAGCCGAGCGCCGTCAGAATATGGCGATAGGGCGGATATCCGGGATTGGCGATCCCGACCCGATCGCCCGGCTCGAACATCGAGAGGAAAGCGAGGATGAATCCCGCCGACGAGCCGGTGGTCACGATCACCCGCGCCGGATCGAGATCGACTTTATACGCCTCGCCGTAATGCCGGGCGATCCGCGCCCGCAGCGACGCGATGCCGAGCGCCTCGGTATAGCGTAGCGGTCCGTCGAGCGCGCGCCTGGCCGCAGCGATGGCGCTCTGCGGCGCAGGCGCGGCGGGTTGGCCCACCTCCATGTGAATGACGCGATGGCCCGCGGCCTCGATCCGCGTGGCCTCGGCGATCACATCCATCACCATGAAGGCTGGAACATCGCTGCGCGCGGAGGGGGTCAAAATGTCCCGGGCCCGGTCGAGCATTGGATTATGCGCCTGTTTCGAGACTGTGACCGGGCATGCGCCCCGCTCCTGCCGCATTCACCGGATTGCGTGCCGCCTGCTTTGAACCATGACCGTGGCGTGATTTGACCGCCTCCGGCGAGGTCTTTAGGTTCGCGCAATCGGCGAAGCAATTCAGAGTGTTATGGCACAAGTCGTTCCTCCGCACACCTCCGAAAGGCCGCGATCCGCGCGGTGGGCTTCGCGCCTCGCTGCAGTCGCGGCCGCGGCCGCCATTGCCGTTCCGCCACTGCCGGCTCACGCGCAGCAGCGCGGCGGCGGCGTCCCGCTGATTCGCGATGCCGAGATCGAGCAATTGCTGAAGGATTATACGCAGCCGATTTTTCGCGCCGCCGGGCTCGCCAAGGCCAATCTGAAAATCGTGCTGATCAACGACAAGTCGTTCAACGCCTTCGTCGTCGACGGGCGGCGCATCTTCGTCAATACCGGCGCGCTTGCCGAATCGACCACGCCCAACCAGATCATCGGCGTGCTCGCGCACGAGACCGGCCATATCGCCGGCGGCCATCTCTCCAAGCTGCGCCAGGAGCTCGCCAATGTGCAGACAGCCGCGGTGATCGGGATGCTGCTCGGCGCGGCGGCGGTCGCGGCAGGCTCGGCGGTCGGCGGCGGCGCGGCGGACGGGGCGGGCCAGGCCGGCATGGCGGCGATCCATGCCACCCAGCACGCCGCACAGCGCTCGCTCTTGTCCTATCAGCGCGCCCATGAAGAGGCCGCCGACCGCGCCGCGGTGAAATTCCTCTCCGCCACCGGCCAGTCCGCCAAAGGCATGTACGAAACCTTCAAGCGGTTCGCCGACCAGTCGATGTTCACCGCGCGCTACGCCGACCCCTATGCGCAGTCCCATCCGATGGCGACCGAACGCATGGCGGCGCTCACCGAAATCGCGCGCACCAGCCCGCATTGGGACAAGAAGGATCCGCCGGAATTGCAGGCGCGCCACGACATGATGCGCGCCAAGCTGTCCGGCTTCATGGAAGCGCCGCAGACCGTGGGGCGGCGCTATCCGATGAGCGACACCTCGCTGCCGGCGCGCTATGCCCGCGCGATCGCAACCTACCGGCACGGCGACATTCGCGCGGCGATCGCCCAGATCGACGCGCTGATTGCGGTCCAGCCCAACAACCCGTATTTCCACGAACTCAAGGGACAGGCGCTTCTGGAAAACGGCCGCGCCGCGGAGGCGATTGCCCCGCTGCGCCGCGCGGTGGCGCTCGCTCCCGATCCGACGCTGATCCAGATCATGCTCGGCCAGGCGCTGGTGGCGACCAACAACCCCGCCCATGCCGAAGAGGCGATCGCCATTCTGCGCAACGGCCTCGCGCGCGAGCCGGACACCCCGCATGGCTATCAGCAACTCGCCATGGCCTATGGCCGCAAAGGCGATTACGCCCAGGCCGATCTCGCCTCGGCGCAGGCTGCCTTTGCCCGCGGCGACATCAAGACGGCGCGCGAACTTGCCGCACGCGCCAAGACGCGCCTGCCGGTCGGCTCGCCCGGCTGGGTGCGCGCCGACGACATCGTCGCCGCAAAAGTGCCGCCCCCCCCGAACCGCCGGTAACGATTTCTCACAAAGGATGCTTTCGATGACCGCCCTCACCCGCCTGTTCGCCGCCCTCGCCGCGGCCGCCTTCGTGTTCGCGGCAGCGCCCGCGCAGGCGCAGGGCTTTACCCCGCAGCAGCGCAGCGAGATCGAATCGATCATCCGAGATTATTTCCTTAAACATCCGGAATTGATCGAGGAATTGCAGGCGCTGGCGCAGAGCGAGAAGCTCAAGAAGGTGATCAGCGAGAACAGGCAGGCGCTGTTTCACTCGCCGCGCCAGGTCACGCTCGGCAATCCGAACGGCGACGTCACCATGGTCGAGTTCTTCGATTACAATTGCGGCTTCTGCAAACGCGCACTCGACGACATGGTGACGCTGATGAAAGCCGATCCCAATCTGCGCGTGGTGCTGAAAGAGATGCCGGTGCTCAGTCAGGGCAGCATGGATGCGGCACAGGTCGGCGTCGCCGTCGCCATGCAGGACAAGACCGGCAAGCGCTATTTCGACTTCCACCAGAAGCTCCTGAGCGGCCGCGGCCAGGTCGACAAGGCGCGGGCCATGGCCGTCGCCAAGGAAGTCGGCGCCGATATGGCGCGGCTCGAAAAGGACATCAGCGGTCCGGAAGTCAGGGCGGCCTTGCAGGAAAGCTTCGCACTGGCCGAAGCGCTCGGCTTTCAGGGCACCCCCTCCTATGTGATCGGCAACGAGGCGGTGGTCGGCGCGGTCGGGGTCAAGGAATTGCAGGCCAAGATCAATATGGCGCGTTGCGGCAAGCCGGCCTGCTGAGGGGTTCCGCGCCAGGATCGTCTGGCTCCCCGCCGTAACGGGCCTTTTCCTTGCGCGGCGTCCCGCCTATAAGGAGCGCCGCCTGGGCCCCGCGCCCGCGCTTATGCATCCCGATCCGGCGCAATTCTGGCCCCTATGGCAACGACGGTCTATGTCCTGAACGGTCCGAATTTGAACCTGCTCGGTACCCGCGAGCCGGAGGTTTATGGCCGCGCCACGCTCAAGGATGTGGAGGCGCTCTGCCACGAAGCCGGTGCGCGGCACGGCCTTGCGATCGACTTCCGGCAGTCGAACCACGAGGGCGTGCTGGTCGACTGGATTCAGGAGGCGCGCGCCAAAAACATGGCGGGCCTCGTCATCAATCCGGCGGCTTATACCCATACCTCGGTCGCGATCCTCGACGCGGTGCTGGCCACCGGTCTGCCGACCGTCGAGGTCCATATCAGCAATGTCCATGCCCGCGAGCCGTTTCGCCGGCATTCCTATCTCTCGCCGGCGGCCAAGGCGGTGATCTGCGGCTTCGGCATCGACGGCTACCGGCTCGCGATCGACGGGCTTGCGGCCATGCTCACATCATCGAAGGACTGACACGTGGCGTCCGATAAAGACAAGAAGGCGGGCCCCGCGGCCCGGAAACCTGCGGCCCAAAGAACTGCGGCCGAAAGAACTGCGGCCTATGACGAGGAGACCATCCGCGGGCTTGCAAAGCTGCTCGACGAGACCGGACTGACCGAGATCGAGATCGAGCGCGGCGGCGAGCGCATCAGGATCGGGCGCACCGCGCGTGCGGTTTCCGTTGCGGCGCCTGCTGCGGCTGCGGCATTGCCGGCTGCGGCAGCGGCGCCGGCTGCAACCGACCCCGCCAAGCATCCCGGCATGGTGCCCTCGCCGATGGTCGGCACCGCCTATCTTGCGCCCTCGCCCGGCGCCAGGCCTTTCGTGGAGGTCGGCCAGGCCGTGAAGGCCGGCGACACCGTGCTCATCGTGGAGGCGATGAAGACCATGAACCAGATCCCCGCCCCGCGCGGCGGCACGGTGACGCAAATTCTCGTCGAGGACGGTCAGCCGGTCGAATTCGGCGAAGCCCTGATGATCATTGAGTGAGCGAATGCGCCGCACTCGGACGATCCATGTTTGAAAAAATCCTCATCGCCAATCGCGGCGAGATTGCGCTGCGCATCCTGCGCGCCTGCAAGGAGCTCGGCATCCATACCGTCGCCGTGCATTCGACGGCCGATGCCGACGCCATGCATGTCCGTCTTGCCGACGAAAGCGTCTGCATCGGACCGCCGCCGGCGCGCGACAGCTATCTCAACATTCCATCGCTGCTTGCAGCCTGCGAGATCACCGGCGCCGACGCGGTGCATCCGGGCTATGGCTTTCTGTCGGAGAATGCGCGCTTCGCCGAAATCCTTGCCGAGCACAATATCGGCTTCATCGGTCCCAAGGCGGAACACATCCGCACCATGGGTGACAAGATCGAGGCCAAGCGCACCGCAAAAGCACTCGGCATCCCCGTCGTGCCGGGCTCGGAAGGCGGCGTGACGTCGGACGAGGAGGCGTTCCGGATCGGCCGCGAGATCGGCTATCCGCTGTTGGTCAAGGCGGCGGCCGGCGGCGGCGGCCGCGGCATGAAGGTCGCCCTGACCGAAGACGAGATGAGCATCGCGCTGCAAACCGCGCGCACCGAAGCCAAGGCCGCCTTCGGCGACGACGCCGTCTATCTTGAACGATACCTGCAGCGGCCGCGGCATATCGAAATCCAGATTCTCGGCGACGGCCGCGGCGGCGCCATCCATCTCGGCGAACGCGATTGCTCGCTGCAGCGCCGCCACCAGAAAGTGTTCGAGGAAAGCCCCTCGCCCGCGCTCAATACGGCACAGCGCGACAGGATCGGCGAGGTCTGCGCCAATGCGATGCGGCAGATGAAATATCTCGGCGCCGGCACCGTCGAATTTCTCTACGAGGATGGCGAATTCTATTTCATCGAAATGAATACCCGCATCCAGGTCGAACATCCGGTGACCGAGATGATCACCGACATCGATCTGGTGCTGGAGCAGATCCGGGTCGCCGCCGGCGGCGAATTGCCATGCCGGCAGGAAGACCTCCGCTTTCACGGTCATGCCATCGAATGCCGCGTCAATGCGGAGAACCCGTTCAACTTCCGTCCCTCGCCCGGCAAGATCCTGCATTACCATCCGCCCGGCGGGCTCGGCGTGCGCGTCGATTCCGCCGCCTATCAGGGCTACACCATCCCGCCCTATTACGACTCCATGGTCGGCAAGCTGATCGTGCACGGCAAGACCCGGCAGGAATGCCTGATGCGGCTCAAGCGTGCGCTGGATGAATTCGTGGTCGATGGCGTGGAGACGACGCTGCCGCTGTTCCGAGCACTGGTTCGCAACCCCGACATTATCGACGGCAATTATTCGATCCACTGGCTGGAACGATTTCTCGCCGACGAGCGTTTCAGTGCCTAATCGGCCGGGCTGACGCCGCGGCGGTACCCAAATACGCGAAAACAGTTCGGTCCCCATCACAAATGAGCGTTCTTGAGCCGCGGTCTTCCACCAGGCTGTTCGTCGCGCCGGTGGTCATTCTCGTGATCGGCATCGCCGGGTCGTTACTGCTCTTCGAACAATTCCGCCGCGCCAGCGAGGCGCGCGATGTGGAGCGGTTCGAACGGCTGGCGCAGGACCGTATCAGCGACATTCAGGAGCGCATCCAGACGCATGTGTCGCTGCTGCGCGGTGCGGCCGGGCTCCTGACGGTCCAGCCGGGCCTGTCCCGGAACGGCTTTGCGGCCTATGTCGGCCGGCTGCGCATGGCTGAATATTATCCCGGTGTCCAGGGCATCGGCTATGCCATCAACTTCGACGAACAGGAACGCGACAGCGTCGTGGCGCGACTCCGGCGGGATCATCGCCAGCCGATCGAATTGCGGCCGGAGGGACGGCGCGAAACCTATTCCGCAATCCTGTTCATCGAGCCGCAGAACCCGCGCAATGCGACGGCGCTGGGCTTCGACATGTACAGCGAAGAGGTGCGCCGCGCCGCGATGATGAATGCGCGTGACAATGCCACGGCGACCATGTCCGGCATTGTGCGCCTCGTTCAGGAGATTGACGCCGACGTGCAGCCGGGCTTTCTGATCTATGTCCCGGTCTTCGAGGGCGCAGCCATTCCCGAAACGCTGGACGATCGCCGCGCCCAGTTCCGCGGCTGGGCCTATAGTCCGTTCCGCACCCGGGACTTCTTCGGGCAAATGCGATGGGTCGACGGCGAGCGCAGCCCGGTCGAAGTGGCGATCTACGACGGCACCGGCGAAAGTCCGGACCGGCTGTTGTTCAAGTCGGCCAATTTCGACGCCGCGGCCTTGTCGTCGCTTGTCGAGCGCAGGACCATCGCCAATGCCAATCGAAACTGGACACTGGTCTTTGCCGCGGCGCCCGCCTTCTTTGCCGAGTCCAGTCGCGCGGTGGCCTATTATGTTCTGGCGGGCGGCTTCGCCATCACGCTGATCCTGTGTCTGGCCGCGCTGATCCAGGCTCGCGCCGCCCGCGATGCGGAAAAAGCCAGCCGGGCGATGCAGGAGCTCAACAACGAACTCGCCGCCAAGGTCGAGGAAGTGGAGCAGCGAACAGCCGATCTGAAAGACGCCAACGACGAAATCCAGCGCTTTGCCTATATCGTCAGCCACGATCTGCGATCGCCGCTGGTCAACATCATGGGATTCACCGCCGAGGTCGAGTCTATTAAAAATGACATACTCGACCAGCTTTCCGCCCTGCAAAATGACGATACCGCCGAGGCCGCAAAGACGTTAGAGTTGACCAAGGATCTCGATGAATCGCTCGGTTTTATCAAAAGCTCGATCGGCAAGATGGACCGGCTGATCAACTCGATCCTGAAGCTCTCGCGCGAGGGGCAGCGCAGCTTCAAGCCGGAATATGTGAGTATGGATCAATTGATCAAGACGATAACCGATGCGGTCGCGCATCAGGCCGCCGAGAAGGATGCCGAGATCGTCGTCGAGGCGCTGCCGCCGCTGAAAAGCGACCGGCTGGCGCTCGAGCAGATTTTCTCCAATCTCGTCGACAATGCGCTGAAATATACCGCGCCGGGCCGCCCCGCGCAGGTGCGCATCCGCGGCCGCGTCGAGCATTCGCATGTTGTTTACGAGGTTCAGGACAACGGCCGCGGCATCGCTCCGGAGGATCACCAGCGCGTCTTCGACCTGTTCCGCCGCGCCGGCGAGCAGGATCAGAAGGGCGAAGGCATCGGACTGGCCCATACCCGCGCGCTGGTGCGCCGGCTGGGCGGCTATATGTCACTGAAATCGGCGCTGGGCGAAGGCTCGACCTTCATCGTCACCCTGCCCCGCCGCATGCAAGAGGAAGAGAAGCGGGCCGCATGAGCGAACACGTTACCATCGTCATGATCGAGGACGACGAGGGCCATGCGCGCCTGATCGAACGCAACATCCGCCGCGCCGGCGTCCATAACGAGATCATCCCCTTCGCCAACGGCACCGATGCGGTGCGCTATCTGTTCGGGCCGGACGGTTCGGGGGGCGTGAGCAGCGGCCGGGCGCTGCTGATCCTGCTCGACCTCAACCTGCCGGACATGAGCGGCATCGACATTCTCAGGCGCGTCAAGGAAAACGAGCATCTCAAGCTCACGCCGGTCGTGGTGCTGACCACCACCGACGACGAGCGCGAGATCAAGCGCTGCTACGATCTCGGCGCCAATGTCTACATCACCAAGCCGGTGAATTATGACAGCTTCGCCAACGCGATCCGTCAGCTCGGACTGTTCTTCTCGGTGATCCAGGTTCCTCCCACCACCTGAAACGGGCCGATGCCGAAGAAAATCCTCTACGCCGATGACGATCCCGGGCTGCGCCGCCTGGTGCAGCGCGGCCTCGGCGCGCAGGGCATCGCGGTGGTCGCGGTCGAGGACGGCCTGGCGGCCGTCGAGCGGCTGCGCGGCGAAGAATTCGACGTGGTCGCGCTCGACCACCACATGCCGCGGCTCGACGGTCTCGGCGCGTTGCAGCGCATCCAGGAGATGCCGGACCATCCGCCGGTCATCATCGTCACCGGCGAGCAGGATTCGGCCGTCGCGGTCACTGCGCTGAAGGCCGGCGCCTTCGACTACGTGCTGAAGGACGCGTCCGGACAATTCGTGCCGCTGCTGCTCGCCGCCCTCAAGGGCGCCGCCGAAGCCATGCGCCTGCGCCGCGCCCATCAGGCCGCCGAGGACGAGCTGCGCGAGCAGCGCGACCGGTTCGAGCGGCTGGCCGCCGAGCGCGCCATGCTGCTGCGCGAGGTCAACCATCGCGTCGCCAATTCGCTGCAGCTGATCGCGGCCTTTCTGCAATTGCAGGGCGGCTCGTCCAAGAATGCGCAGGTCAAGGCCGCGCTGACCGACGCCACCCGCCGCGTCATGGCGGTGGCGCAGGTTCACAAGCGTCTCTACACCTCCGAGGACGTCCAGTCGGTCTCCGTGGACCAATATCTCGCAGCCCTGGTCGAGGATCTGGCCAAAACCGATGCGACGTCCGAACCTGCGCTCAGCCTTGCCGTCGAGCCGATCGACCTCGATCCGGACCGCGCCGTCGCCATTGGCGTGATCGTCAACGAACTGGTCCTGAACGCGATGAAATACGCCTATCCGGACGAGAAGGGTCCGATCCGGATCGGCCTCAAGAGGATCAATGGAAAGCACGCGATGCTCAGCGTCGAGGACGACGGCATCGGCTGCAACATCACGTCCATGCCGCGATCCACCGGGCTCGGGCGCTCGATTGTCGGCGCCATGGCGACCCGGCTCGGCGCCGAGGTGGTGTATGACCCGGCCCATAGCGGCACCCGCGTGGTCATCACCTTCGAGTGCGGGCCGCAATCGCCAGCCTGATCGCAAGGATCGCCCGCCGGCCCCGCGCAGTTACACCGCAAGCGCCGCTATTCGCACTGCAATATCGCGCTCCATTGCGCTCGCCATGTTGCGCTCGCCATGTTGCGCTCGCCATGGCGAGCCGTCATTCCTATATGCCGGATACGCACAGTGGATGGGCGAATGAGACGATTTGGTGTCGCGATCCTTTCGGTCCTGATCGGCGTTGCAGCCCTGGCCGGTGCGACAGGTCCGGCCAAGGCTGCGACCAAGCCGGTCGTCTATGTCGTCGAGATTGATGGCGCGGTCAGCGTCGCCGCGCAGCGTCAGCTGTCGCGCGCGATCGAGCGGGCGAAGCGCGACAACGCCGCCGCCGTGGTGATCCGGCTCGATACGCCCGGCGGCCTTGTCAGCGCCACCCGCGATGTGATCCGCGACATGATGGCCTCCCCGGTCCCGGTTCTCGTCCTGGTCGGACCGAGCGGCGCGCGGGCGGCCTCGGCCGGCACCTTCCTGGTCTATGCCTCCCATCTCGCCGCCATGACGCCAGGGACCAATCTCGGCGCGGCGACACCGGTGAGCATGGGCGGCCTTCCCGGGACGCCGCAGCCGAAGAAGGACGAAACGCCGAAGGAGCCTGGCGCCGCCGAGAAGAAGGCGATCAACGACACCGTGGCGCTGCTGCGCAGCCTTGCCCAGATGCGCGACCGCAATGCCGATTTCGCCGAAAAGGCGGTGCGCGAGGCCGCGACCATGACCGCGAGCGAGGCGCAAAAGGCCGGCGTCGTCGAATTCGTCGCGCGCGACGTCGCCGATTTCCTCAGTCAGGCCGACGGACGCAGCATCACCGCAGCCGGCGAGACCCGCACCCTCGCAACGCGCGGCGCAACCATCGAGGTGCTGCAGCCGGAATGGCGCACGCGCCTGCTCGCGACCATCGCCGATCCCAATGTGGCGTTCATCCTGCTGCTGATCGGAGTCTATGGTCTGCTGTTCGAATTCTGGAATCCGGGCACCTTCGTGTCCGGCATCGTCGGCGGCATTTCGCTGTTGCTGGCGATGATCGCGCTGTCACTGCTGCCGGTGCATTACGGCGCGCTGGCGCTGCTTCTGCTTGGCATTGCGCTGATGATCGCGGAGGTGTTCACGCCGGGCATCGGCGTCCTCGGCATCGGCGGGCTTGTCGCGTTTCTGACCGGTGCCTTCTTCCTGTTCGAGGGCGAAGGCGCCGATTTCGATATGCGTGTTTCGCTTCCGGTCATCGCCGGCGCCGGCCTCGCTTGTGCAGGCCTGAGCTTCTTCGTGATCGGCGCCGCCATCAAGGCCCGCAACCGCCCGCCGGAGACCGGCGCCGAACAATTGCTGCGCGAGCAAGGCATCGTGGTGCACTGGTCTGGCGAAAGCGGCAACATCCGTATTCACGGCGAAATCTGGGCGGCGCGCGCAGCGCAATGTCTCGCGCCGGGCACGCGCGTCCGTGTCGTCAAACGCGACGGCCTGGAACTGGTCGTCGAACCCGTAGAACGCTTGGAGGCCTAACGATGGGATATCTGCCAGCCTGGTCGGGGCTTCTGATCCCGGCTCTCGTCATCCTGTTCATTCTGATCAACGCGTTCCGCATCCTGCGCGAATACGAGCGCGGCGTCGTGTTCATGCTCGGGCGGCTCTGGAAGGTGAAGGGGCCGGGTCTCGTCCTCGTCATCCCCCTCATCCAGCAGATGGTCCGTGTCGATCTGCGAACCCGCGTCCTCGATGTCGAGCCGCAGGACGTGATCTCGCGCGACAACGTCTCGGTGCGGGTCAATGCCGTGATCTATTTCCGGGTCATGGATCCGGAAAAGGCGATCATCCAGGTCGAGCATTTCAACGAGGCGACCAGCCAGCTCGCGCAAACCACGCTCCGCTCGGTGCTCGGCCAGCACGATCTCGACGAGATGCTTGCCGAACGCGGCAAGCTCAACGACGACATCCAGCGCATTCTCGATCAGCAGACCGATGCCTGGGGAATCAAGGTCTCCAATGTCGAGCTCAAGCATATCGACATCAACGAAAGCATGATCCGCGCCATCGCGCGGCAGGCCGAGGCCGAGCGCATCCGCCGCGCCAAGATCATCGATGCAGAAGGTGAATTCCAGGCGGCGCAGACGCTCGCCAATGCCGGCGAAATCCTGGCAACGCGGCCGGAGGCGATGCAGCTGCGCTACCTCACCGCACTGCAGACCATCGCCGGCGACCGGGCCTCGACCATCGTTCTGCCGATCCCGATGAACCTGTTCGAGAAGCTGAAGAGCTGACGCTACAGTGCTAAAACTGCTTCTGGTTTCGGCTCGCGCTCGTCCGACTTGGCAACACGCTCGGCCAGCAGCGTCTCGACCGCCTCGCAGGCCCGCGCCGGGCTGTAGGGCTTGCGCAGCGTCCCCGCATTGCCGAGCGATTGCAATTGTTCGAGCCGCCACCACCGGCCGGACGCAAACAGCAGCGGCAGTTCCGGATCGATCGCCCGCGCGCGTTCGGCAAGGCCGACACCGTCGAGTTCACCGGGCAGGTTGATGTCGGTAAAGAGCAGATCGACGCGCGCGCCGTTCGACAAATACGCAATCGCATCCTGCGCGTTCGATACCGCATGGACCAGATGGCCGCTTTCCGTCAGCGCCTCGCCGATGATTTCGGCGATCAGCGGCTCGTCCTCAACCAGAAGAACGCAGGTCTTGCTGATCTCGGCCGGCATTTCGGCCGACGCCGGTTTGGATTTCCGCTCGGCGGACTTCCGTTTTGAAGCTTTCTGCGACATGCTTTCCCCCTCTACGCGATACGCCCGGGTCGGCAAAGCTTGGCTGGGGCTTTTGTTCGTAAAGTGTCGAAAATTTAACCGGCTGAGGGATAACGAGGCGTTAAGTTACGGCGATGGCCACCAAGGATTCGGGACGCGAAACCGGCTTCGTCGAGATCACCCCCGAGGTGCTCCTGAAGGCCTATGCCTGCGGCATTTTCCCAATGGCGGAGAATGCCGACGACCCGTCCCTGTATTGGTTCGAGCCCGACATGCGGGGCCTGATACCGCTCGACGGGTTCCATGTGCCGAAACGGCTGGCGCGAACGGTACGGTCCGACCGTTTTGAGGTTTACATCGACCGCGACTTCGAGGCGGTGATCGACGGCTGCGCCGAGCCCGCCATCGGCCGCTCGCGCACCTGGATCAACGGGCGAATCCGCAGCCTCTATTGCAAGCTGCATGAGATCGGGCATTGCCACTCGGTCGAGACCTGGCTGGACGGCAAGCTGGTCGGCGGGCTGTATGGGGTGCGGCTCGGACGGGCATTTTTCGGCGAAAGCATGTTCCACCGCGAGACCGATGCGTCGAAAGTGGCGCTTGTGCATCTGGTGGCGCGGCTGCGCGCAGGCGGCTTTGCGCTGCTCGACACCCAGTTCGTGACATCGCACCTGACGCGCTTCGGCGCGGTCGAGGTCAGCAAGCGGCATTACAACCGGCTGCTGGAACGCGCGCTGAAGGGCGAAGCCGATTTCTTTGCGCTCGATCCAGACCCGCTGCCGGGCTCGGCCGCGCTTGCGGCGCTGGGATCGCCACCATCCGACTGAGCACAACCCTCTCCGTCAGCGGATCGGCGTCGGGAACGGGTTAGCGCCGCCGGCTTGCGGCTGCGGGCGCGGGCGCGACGGCTGTTGCTGTGCTTGCGGACGCGGCGGTTGCTGCGCCTGTTGCGGACGCGGAGCCGGCTGCTGTTGCGCCGGCTGGGTCTGTTGCGGACGCTGGGCCGGCTGCGCGCCGTCGTCGGACTCCGCCTCGATGATCACCTGCGGCGGTCCTTGCAGGCCAAGCTGCGGCGGCGCCGGCGCATCGGCAACGGCGACCGTCGGCTGCTTACAATCGGTCAGCCAGACGTCGTAAATCGGATGTTCGACCGCGTTCAATCCGGGGCTCGACGCAAACATCCAGCCCGAAAAAATCCGGCGGACCTCGCCCTGCAATGTCACCTCGCTGACCTCGACAAAGGCATCGGTCGCGGCGGTCTCGGTTGGCGGCCGCGTATAGCAAACCCGCGGCACCACCTGGAGCGCGCCAAACTGCACGGTCTCGTTGAGTTCGACATCGAACGAGATGATGCGGCCGGTAATCTTGTCGAGTCCGGAAAACACCGCGGTCTTGTTCGGGATTTTCTGCGAGGGCGGCGCGGAGATAACCTCGTCGCCGGGCTGCGGCGCCGTGACCGCCGGCTGCGGCGTGCCGCGCGGCGCCCGCGCATTTGACGGCGGATTCTGCGGCTGCGCGGCGTCCTGCGGCCGTGTCGCGCCCGGGGGCGGCGGCAGCGGCTCCGACTGGATTTGCTGCGGCGGACGCCGTGCACTCGGCGGCGGGCCGGGCGGCAGGCGGTCCGGGAATTGCTGTTGCGGGAACGGCTGTTGCCGCGCGCCCCCCGGCACATCCCCCGGCGGACGTGGCGGCGACTCGCCGAAGATCGATCCGAACTGGGCGCAGGCCTCGTCCGCCGGCAGGCAAAGCACGGCGATGCACGCCGCCGCAGCGACGAGCCGGGCAGCACGCCGTCGTATCGAAACGACCGTCATCGACAATCCAGATTCAGCACTCTCGCTCCGCCGGCGATGATGCAATATCCCCGGTTAACATGCCGAATGCGGCGGCGGAAGGGCGATCCGCGGCAATTGGCCCGCAATCCGGGTTTGGCGAACCGCTTGCCGGGCACGCCGCGGCCCTGCATGCTGCGAATCCTCAGAGCGCCGGGAAGGCGCCAGATCAAGGGAGGATTGTCTCATGCCGTTCGTCACCGGCCGCAGGGCGCTGCTTGCGCTCGCCGCCTGCGCTCTTTTGCAACCCGCAACCGCGACCGCACAAAATTATCCGACACGGCCCATCACCATCGTGGTGCCGCTTGCCGCGGGGACCGGCATGGACTCGCTGGTGCGGCTTTATGCCGACCGGCTGCAATCCTCTCTCGGCCAGCCCGTGGTGGTGGAAAACCGTCCCGGCGCGGCGCTGATGCTGGCCGCTGCGGCGGTCGCAAACGCTCCCGCCGACGGCTACACGCTCGTGGTCTCGACCAGCGCGCCAATGGCGATCAACCCGTCGCTTTACAAGAAGCTCAATTTCAATCCGGAAAAGGACTTCGTGCCGATTTCGCTTTACGTGAAGTCGCCCTTCATCCTGGTCGTGGATCCGAAGCTTCCGGTCAATTCGGTTCCCGACCTGATCAAATACGCCAAGGAGAGCAAGAATCCGCTGACCTATTCCTCGCCCGGCGCCGGCACCGCGCTGCATCTGTCGTCCGAATACATGAAAAACCGTTACGGGCTGGCGATGACGCATGTCCCCTATAAATCGTCGCCGCAGGCGGTCGCCGACATCGCCGCCGGTCATGTCAACATGGCGTTTGCCGAAGCCGGCGCCTCGCTGCCGCTGATCAAGGACGGCAAGCTGCGGGCGCTCGCCGTGTCGTCGCAGGCCCGCCTGCCGTCGCTGCCCGACGTGCCGACCTTCGCCGAAGCGGCCAACGCGCCGGATTTCGAGGCGGTGTCGTGGCACGTCCTGCTCGCGCCCGCGGCCACGCCCAAACCGATCGTCGAGCGGCTTCACGCCGAGATGAAGAAGATCATGGGCGATCCGGAGATGAAGAAGCTCGCCAGCAATATCGGCCTGATCCCGATCGACACGCCATCCATCGACGGCATCGAGCAGTATTTCAAGAGCGAGCGCGGGAAATGGGGCACGCTGGTGCGCCAGCTCGGACTTGAAGGGTCGATGTAATCTGAAAAATCCGGATGCGGCGCTACCCCGCCGCATCCGGCGTCTGCGCTTTCATCGGAACCAGCGCGATCCCGATCATCGCAAGTGCGGTGAAACCCGCGCCCGCAACAAACGTCGCCTGCGGCCCGAACGCATCCCACAGCGCACCGGCGATCACGCTGGCGGCCAGCAGCGTCAGCCCGCTGGCGAAGGCGAAAATGCCGAAGGCGGTGCCGCGCAGATCGGCGGGCGTGGCGTCGGCGATCAGCGCGGCGAGCAGGCCCTGCGTCAGTCCCATATGCAGGCCCCACAGCGCAGTTCCTGCAAGGGCGGCTGCGACATTCGTCGACAATGCCAGCACGATGTCCGCCGCCAGCAGCGCCGCAACGCCCGCAAGCAGCATGCCGCGCCGTCCGAACCGGTCCGACCAGACGCCCGCCGGATAGGCGGTGACGGCATAGACGACATTCATCACCACCAGAATGACCGGGACCAGCGCGATCGCCAGGCCGAGCTGTTGCGCACGCAGGATCAAAAACGCTTCGCTGAAGCGCGAAAGCGTGAGCACGCTGCCGATCGCCACCACGACCCAGAACATTGCGGGGAGCCGTTTTGCAGTGGCGAGGCTGACCGTCGGCCTTTCGCTCCCGGCGGTTTCCGGGCGCGGCGGCTCCCTCACGGCAAACACAATGAGAAAGAATGCGATAAAGGCCGGGATCACCGCGATCCAGAACACCGCGATGAAGTTGCTCGCGGTCAGCGCCATCAGCGCGATCGCAAGCAATGGCCCGACAAAAGCGCCGACCGTGTCGAGCGATTGCCGCAGCCCGAAGGCCGCGCCGCGAATGGCCGGCGGGGTCAGATCCGCGACCAGCGCGTCGCGCGGCGCACCGCGCACGCCCTTGCCGATACGGTCGATGAAACGCGCGGCGACGATCCAGCCGAGGCCGGTGGCGAGTGGAAAGATCGGCTTGGCAAAGGCCGCCATGCCATAGCCGATCGCCGCCAGCAGCTTGCGTTTTCCCAGCCAGTCGCTGAGCGCACCGGAAAAAATCCGCACGATCATCGCGGTGGCTTCGGCAATCCCCTCGATGAAGCCGACCGCGACCATCGAAGCGCCAAGGCCGACCACCAGATAGACCGGCAGCAGGGCATGGATCATCTCCGAGGAAACGTCCATGAACAGGCTGACGAAGCCGAGCGCCCAGACCCCCCGCGGAATGCCTTTCAGACTTGAGGAGGCTACCGGCTCGCGCGGCACGTCGCCCTCCCCGGTTTTCCTACCGGCCGGGCGTCCAGGCCTTATAGTCGCCGGTGGCCTTGGGACGGCGGCCCTGCGCCAGCGTCGAGCCCGGCGGCCGGTAGGCGCCCGGCGTGCCGGTGAGATTGGGCCGGTGCGGCTTCTGCCAGGGGCGCGGCTTGTATTTCTCATCGGTCGGCGGCGTATCCACAATGTGGTGGATCCAGCCATGCCAGGCCGGCGGAATGGTCGTGGGCTCGGTATAGCCGTTATAGATCACCCAGCGCCGCTCGAAGCCGAGCGTCGGATCGATCTTGCCGCCCCTGGTCCGGTAATAGCGGTTGCCGAACTCGTCCTCGCCGACGAGCTCGCCGTAGAGCGCGGTCCAGATCTGCGTATTCAGGGTCTGGCCGTTCCACCAGGTGAAGACCTTGAGCAGGAAACTCTTCATGTTGCGCTGCGTTGTTCCGGTGTCGCGGGCTTCATGCCATTGCCGCTGGCTGAAGTCCAGAGAGCCATTTTTGCACGTAAATCGCGCCTCTCGATGATATCGGACGACGTTTGGTGGACATTCTGGACATCGGTTGATTCCACGTTCCGGGCGATCCCTGTGCCGCTGATCGCGGCTGCGCTGATGGCGCTTTCGGCCACGGCGGCGATCGTGGTGTTTTCGGTGATCGCACGGCTGACACGACGGCTCTTCGCAGTCCGCCACCCGATCCTGTTCTCGTTCCTGCGCCGGACCAGGGGTGTGCTGCGCTTCGCGATGATCCTGTTCGCGCTCTCGGTCACCACCCGCTTCGTGCCGCTCGACGAGACCGCGGCGGTGACGCTCAGCCGGACCTTCCAGGTCGGCTTCATCGTGATGGTCGGATGGCTGGCGCTGGTCGCCGCGCGCATGGCCGCCGACATCTATCTGATGCGCTTCCGTATCGATGTGGAGGACAACCTGCTGGCGCGCAAGCATGTGACGCAGGTCCATATCCTCAAGCGCGCGGTGCAGACCCTGATCGTCATCATCACCACCGCATCGGCGCTGATGACCTTCGAGGTCGTGCGCCAGTTCGGCGTGTCGCTGTTCGCATCCGCCGGACTTGCCGGAATCGTCGTCGGTTTTGCGGCGCGGCCGGTGCTGTCGAACCTGATAGCGGGCGTGCAGATCGCCATGACCCAGCCGATCCGGATCGACGATGCCGTGGTGGTCGAAAACGAATGGGGCCGGATCGAGGAGATCACCGCGACCTATGTCGTGGTCAAGCTGTGGGACTGGCGGCGGCTGATCGTTCCCCTCTCCCACTTCATGGAACAGCCGTTTCAGAACTGGACCCGCGAAAACGCCTCGCTGATCGGCACCGTGCTGACCTATACCGACTACACGGTGCCGGTCGACGCGGTGCGCGAAGCGGCCTACCGGATCGCGCGTGCCTCCAAGCGCTGGGACCGCAATGTGGTGAATGTGCAGGTCACCGATGCGAGGCCCGATGTGCTGGAGTTGCGCATCCTCGTCAGCGGGCGCAATTCCGGCGAGGTGTTCGACCTGCGCTGCGAGGTCCGCGAAAAGATCATCGACTTTCTGCAGCGCGAGTATCCGCACGCGCTGCCGCGACGGCGGCAGGACCAATTCCATGGCAATCCGCTGCACATCGCGCCGCATCGGGCGCTCGCTCATGCGCCGCAAGAGCGATCCGGCGAACGGGCGCCGGCGCAGCCGTCCTGATTTGCATCTGCAACCGATTTGCATTTGAAATCAGAATGCTTGCCTGTGCGGATCGCGGCGAGTAGATCGCGGGCTCACACCTTGCGCGGTCCTCGATGAAACGGGTCCAGCTTCTCGCCGCCGGCAGCATCGCGGTCGGACTCGTCGTCCTCGCGCTGAAATATCTTGCCTATCACTTGACCGGCAGTGTCGCGCTCCTGTCGGATGCGATTGAGAGCATCGTCAATATCGCGACCGCGATCGTGGCGCTGCTCGCGATCCGTTTCGCCGCTCAGCCTGCCGATACGAACCACCCTTACGGCCACCACAAGGCGGAATATCTTTCCGCTGTGGCCGAGGGCGCGCTGATCGTCGTCGCCGCACTTGTCATTTTCCGCGAAGCCTGGTCGGCGCTGTATGCGCCGCGGATTGTCGACGCACCCTGGATCGGTCTTGCGGTGAACGGCGCGGCCACCGCGATCAATGCGGTGTGGTGCTGGGTGCTGATCACGCAGGGGCGCAGGCGCAAGTCGCCCGCCCTGGTCGCCGACGGGCGTCACCTGTTTACGGACGTGGTGTCTTCGGTGGGCGTGCTGGCCGGCGTCGCAATCGCCGCCATCACCGGCTACCGCATTCTCGATCCGATCCTCGCCGCCCTGGTCGGGCTCAATGTGCTGTGGGCCGGCTGGCGCGTCATGAAGGAATCGGTCGGCGGCCTGCTCGACGAGGCCGTGCCGGACGAGGAACTCGCCCGCATCCGCACCGTCATCGCCGCCAATGCCGACGGCGCGATCGAGGCGCACGATCTGCGCACCCGCCATGCCGGACGCATGACCTTCGTCGATTTCCATCTGGTGGTGAAGGGTTCGATGAGCGTCACCGAGGCGCACGACATCTGCGACCGGCTGGAGCGCGCGCTGAAAGCCGAGATCGAGGATGCGCTGATCTCGATCCATGTCGAGCCCGACGACAAGGCCAAGCATTCCGGCATCGTAGTGTTATAGCGGCGACATTGCGCTGCGCGGATCACGCGTCCCTTTCAGGACACCCGCTCACTTGACCGCCCTGCCCGGTCGCCTAGGCTTGCCGGCGGAACCGGTCCGGTTCTGCACAGTCAGGGAGGATCGCATGGCGGTCGCTCGCGTCACTGAACTGATTTCCGCATCCAAGAAGAGCTTCGAAGACGCCGTGCAGGTCGGCGTGACCCGCGCGGTCAAGACGCTGAAGAATGTCGAAGGCGTCTGGGTCGAAGGCCAGAAATGCGTGATCAAGAAGGGCAAGATCGACGAATACCGCGTCAATCTGAAGGTGACCTTCATTCTCCAGGATTGATGATTTTTTGGTCTCGATAAGGGCGCCCGCCCACTGCCAGCGGGCGGGCGCCAGCGCTGCAATCATCAGACCCTCTGAAAGGCCCTCGGGTCTGAGCGGACGGCTTTTCCGGTGCGGTATAGTTGAACCCCGATGATTCCATGGAGGATCAAGAAGTACGGTACGAGGACGGTCGGAACGAACGACCACGGCAAGACCTGCATGGCTGCGGAGCCTGGCGCCGCATCGAAAATCTGGAGAGGCGAGCCAACCGCCGACGTCACGCCAAGGCTAACGGCGAGCAACAGGTCCGCAGCACCAAAGACATTCCAGCCGACGGCAATTGCCCTGCCCGATACCGGCCGCCATGCAAGCAAGAGCGCAACCGGGATCGCCGACAGCCCGGTCGCGATATCGCCCCACCCGGCATAGCCGGGGAACGGGCCGCTCAGCCGTCCCTGTTCCGCAAGCAGCAAGAAAAAGATTCCGAGAATCCGCGGGGTATGCAGGCCGATCAAGAGACCGGCCGGCATCGCAAGCGCTGCGTCTCTAAGTGAAGGTGACAGCCATGCTGCGATCATGGCCCCAACTAGCGGCGCTGCAAAGAACAATCCGATCACTGGCACCGGTTCGGCCAGTTGCAGCCACCCCATGCCGGCGGCGCCGGCGGCAAGGCCGATCCACAAGCCGACCGCCGACACCAGCCACAGCTTTTGCACTCTGGGCAACGCAATCGCGCCAATCGCAGCGTTGATCACAATTACCATAATCGCGGTGATGGCGACCGTTCCGGCAAAGTCGAGCATGGTCATTGCAGCTTCTCCCTGCTTTAAGTGTATCTACACGTTTTCGGCAAAGAATTTGGCTTCGGACCCTTGTTACTATTGTTCGGCCTGATAACGGCGGTTGCGCGCGAGGCTGCGCAGGCGATCGGCAGCCTGAGCGCCGATAGCGGCAATCAGGTCGGCCTGGGCAGTTTGCCAGAGCGGAAAAGCACCGATCAGTACGCGCCTGCCCTTCGCGGTCAATGTAACGACGCGGGACCGCGCATCGTCATCGTCATCGCGGATGACAATCAGACCGTCGCGCTCAACCGGCCCTAGATTGCGAGTGAGCGTCGTACGTTCGACGCCCAATGCGTTGGCAAGTTCGCTGATTGCTTGCGGCCCTTTCAAATGCAGAATTGCAAGCATCGAGAATTGGGTGATGCGCAGTCCTTGCGCCCGCAACGCGCGGTCGAAACGGCGGGTGATCGCCCGCGAGGCCTGCCGCGCGGCCAAGCACAGGCAATCGGCCACGGGCCGCAGATCAGGATCGATGTCGGGCCGATTCATGCTTATAGGTGTAACTACACTCAATAGACCCGTCAAGGCTCAGGGTTCGCAGCGTCTTGGAGTGGGTGCACGGGGGTTGCCAGCGGACGCGGAGTTTCGTCTCGCGGCGCTGCTAGGACGTTGGCAGGAAAGAGAGAATCGCTGCGCATCCGGTTTGTTGAGAGGACCGCGAGCGGTGCCTTGGCACCATTGCGCGGCCCTCCCTTGCGCGTCCTCCCGTGTGACGCTTGACAGCGAATCGTCGGATTCAAGCCTATTTCAGCGCTTGCGACACGGCCATGACCCGGGCGCTTCGCCGCAGGTGGATTTTGGCTTGGCGAATCCCCCATGCGCTTCCAAACTGTCTTCACCGGCCCGTGAGTAATCCCCACAATTCCCAGTAAGAGCCACAAGCTTTAGGGTTTGGTAGGGACTGAGCCACTAGAACTTGACGGGCCGATCGGCAGTCCATAGGTTGAGTCTCCGGTTCGGCGCGGGTGTGTCTTTCGTCTCCGCCGGCCTCTCCGACAGCGATGCGAGGCAGACACCCGCCAGACCAGAACCCTTGGCGGGGCGGGGTTTCGCGTCGCCGAAGTCGGAGAAACGGGGCCGGACCAACCGGCCAAGGCGTTAGAGTAGCGTTGGCGTCGAAACAGAAACCAGAGCCGAACGGCGGCAGGGCGGGACAGGCCCGCCGCCACGGGCCAGACCGGCGCCAAGCCGCCGGCAATGAAAGAACGGGGCGAAGAGAATGCGGATCGAACGGCGCTTCACCAAGGACGGCCAGTCTCCCTACGCGGAGATCGGCTTCCGCCTGACCACGAGCGAGATCAAGAACCCGGACGGGTCGGTCGTGTTCCGGCTGGAGAATGTGGAAGTGCCGGAATTCTGGTCGCAGGTCGCCTCCGACGTTCTGGCGCAGAA
>NZ_JBKBVB010000208.1:0-3744 GCF_046289595.1 Pseudorhodoplanes sp. | reverse complement strand
TCTGGCCGTACACCAGGGCGCATTTGGAGCCCTGCCCGCCGCCCTTCTTGTTGACGCCGGACTCGATGAACTCGTGATAGAGGTCGTTGCCCTCGCGGGTGCGCTCGCCGACGCCGGCGAACACCGAATAGCCGCCATGCGCCTTGGCGACGTTGTTGATCAGTTCCTGAATCAGCACGGTCTTGCCGACGCCGGCGCCGCCGAACAGGCCGATCTTGCCGCCCTTGGCATAGGGCGCCAGCAGGTCCACGACCTTGATGCCGGTGACGAGAATTTCCGACTCGGTCGACTGATCGGTATAGGCCGGCGCTTCCTGGTGAATGGCGCGCTTGGCTTCCGCCTTGATCGGACCGGCTTCGTCGATCGCCTCGCCGACCACATTCATGATGCGGCCGAGCGTGCCTTCGCCCACCGGCACCTCGATCGGCAGGCCGGTATCCTGCACGTCATGACCGCGGACCAGACCCTCGGTCGTGTCCATCGCAATGGTGCGGACGGTGTTCTCGCCGAGATGCTGCGCGACTTCGAGCACCAGCCTCTGACCATTGTTGTCGGTTTCCAGCGCATTCAGAATGGCGGGCAAGTGATCGTCGAATTGCACGTCGACCACGGCGCCGATCACCTGCGTGATCTTGCCGGTCTTGTTGGGTTTGCCTGCGGTGGCTGTGGCCATTGCTCGTCCTCGCTCTCTATTCTTACAGCGCCTCGGCGCCGGAGATGATCTCGATCAGCTCCTTGGTGATCATCGCCTGACGGGTGCGGTTATAGGTGATGGTCTGGCGGCGGATCATGTCGCCGGCATTGCGGGTGGCGTTGTCCATCGCAGTCATGCGCGCGCCCTGTTCGGACGCGGCGTTTTCCAGGAGCGCGCGGAACACCTGAACCGCGAGATTGCGCGGCAAAAGCTCGCCGAGAATTTCGATCTCGTCGGGCTCGTATTCGTAGGCCGCCTCGGCGCCGTTCGAGTCCGTTGTCTCGAAGACCGGCGGAATGATCTGCAGCGCGGTCGGGATCTGGGCGATCACCGACTTAAAGCGGGAGAAGAACAGGGTCGCGACATCGAACTCGCCATTCTCGAAACGGCTCACGATGTTCCGCGCCACCTCCTCGGCATTGGCAAAGCCGACATTCTTGACGCCCCGCAGCTCGATCACCTCGACGATGAGCCTGTCGAAATGACGGCGCAGCTGCTCGTAGCCCTTGCGGCCGACGCAGAGAATCTTGACCTGCTTGCCCTCGTTGGTGAGCGAAAGGATTTTTTCGCGCGCCAGGCGAACGATGGCCGAATTGAACGGACCGCACAGCCCGCGCTCGGCGGTGCAGACCACCAAAAGATGGACCTCGTTCTTGCCGGTACCGGCAAGGAGCGGCGGCGCGGAGGCAAGATCGGTCACCGTCGAGGCGATATTGCCCAGCACCTTTTCCATGCGCTCGGCGAAGGGACGTGCCGCCTCGGCCGCGGCCTGCGCCCGGCGCAGCTTCGATGCAGCCACCATCTGCATGGCCTTGGTGATTTTCTGCGTCGCCTTGGTCGCGGCGATGCGCACGCGCATGTCTTTGAGAGAAGCCATTCGTCAGTCCTTGCGGCGGCGCCGCCACCCTCTCATTCGTCATGCCCGGCCTTGTGCCGGGCATTCACGTCTTGCTTCCGCCCCACGTCAAAGACGTGGATGGCCGGGACAAGCCCGGCCATGACGGAAGATTCTAGGCAAACGTCTTGGCGTAACCGTCGACAATGGTCTTCAGCTCGGCGGCCGCGGCATCGTCGAGATCGCGCGTATCGCGGATTTTGTTGAGCAGGCTCTCGTGCTTGCTGCGCAGCAGCCCGAGCAGGCCGGTCTCGAACTCTTTCACCCGGTTCACCGGCAGCGGATCGAGATAGCCGTTGGTGCCGGCCCAGATCACCGCCACCTGCTCCTCCATCTTCAGCGGCGAGAATTGCGGCTGCTTCAGAAGTTCGGTCAGGCGCGCGCCGCGATTGAGCAGGCGCTGGGTGGTGGCGTCGAGGTCGGAGCCGAATTGCGCGAAGGCCGCCATTTCGCGGTATTGCGCAAGCTCGCCCTTGATCTTGCCGGCGACCTTTTTCATCGCCTTGGTCTGGGCCGACGAGCCGACGCGCGACACGGAAAGACCCACGTTCACCGCCGGGCGGATGCCCTGATAGAACAGGTCGGTTTCCAGGAAGATCTGGCCGTCGGTGATCGAGATCACGTTGGTCGGGATATAGGCCGACACGTCGTTGGCCTGGGTCTCGATCACCGGCAAGGCGGTCAGCGAGCCCGCGCCCATGTCGTCGTTCATCTTCGCCGCACGCTCGAGCAGCCGCGAGTGGAGATAGAACACGTCGCCGGGATAGGCTTCGCGGCCGGGCGGACGGCGAAGGAGCAGCGACATCTGACGATAGGCCACGGCCTGCTTGGACAGATCGTCATAGATGATCACAGCGTGCATGCCGTTGTCGCGGAAATACTCGCCCATGGTGCAGCCGGTGAACGGCGCCAGGAACTGCATCGGCGCCGGATCGGACGCGGTGGCCGCAACGATGATCGAATAGTCCAGCGCGCCCTGCTCTTCCAGCACCTTGACGAATTGCGCGACGGTGGAGCGCTTCTGCCCGACCGCGACATAGACGCAATACAGCTTGATCTTCTCGTCGCCGGTGGCGTTGAGCGGCTTCTGGTTGAGAATGGTGTCGAGCGCGATCGCGGTCTTGCCGGTCTGGCGGTCGCCGATGATCAGCTCGCGCTGGCCGCGGCCGATCGGGATCAATGCGTCCACCGCCTTCAGGCCGGTCGCCATCGGCTCATGCACCGACTTGCGCGGGATGATGCCGGGCGCCTTGACGTCGACGCGCATGCGCTTCTCGGCCTTGATCGGGCCCTTGCCGTCGATCGGATTGCCGAGCGCGTCGACCACGCGGCCGAGCAGGCCCTTGCCGACCGGGGCGTCCACGATGGCGCGGGTGCGCTTGACGGTCTGGCCTTCCTTGATCTCGCGGTCGGCGCCGAAAATCACGATGCCGACATTGTCGCTTTCGAGATTGAGCGCCATGCCGCGCGTGCCGTTCTCGAACTCGACCATCTCGCCGGCCTGAACGTTGTCGAGGCCGTAGACGCGGGCGATACCGTCACCGACGGAGAGCACCTGGCCGACTTCGGAGACTTCCGCCTCCTGGCCGAAATTCTTGATCTGATCCTTCAGGATCGCGGAAATTTCTGCGGCGCGGATGTCCATCAGCGAGCCTCTTTCATGGCAGTCTTGATCGAATTGAGTTTGGTGCGGAGCGAGGTGTCGACCATGCGGCTGCCGAGCTTGACCACAAGTCCGCCGATGATCGCCGGATCGACCGTGACCTGCAGATCGACATCCTTGCCGGTGACCGCATTCAGCGCATCCTTCAGCGAATTCAGATGCGCGTCGGAGAGTTGTTCGGCGACGGTTACGCTGGCGGCGACCTCGCCCTTGTGCCTGGCGACCAGGGCGCGGAACGCCTTCACGATCTGCGGCAGGGCGAACAGGCGGCGGTTTGACGCCACCAGCTTCACGAAATTTCCGGCAATGCCGTCAATGCCGGCCTTCTGCAGGATCGGCTCCAGCGCCTTGACCTGCTCGTCGGCGGTGAAGACCGGACTGCGCACCAGGCGCTTGAGATCGTCGCTGCCGGCAACCAGCGCGTCGAACCGGTCGAGGTCCGCCCGGACCTTGTCGAGAACCTTGTCCTCGAGCGCGAGCTCGAACAGGGCG
>NZ_JBKBVB010000068.1:0-23893 GCF_046289595.1 Pseudorhodoplanes sp. | reverse complement strand
TCGCGGTCTACTGGCCGACGCATCTGTTGCTGCAAAATCTATTCAAATCCGCCGGATGACATGATCTTTCACCCGGCCAGGAACATTTGCCCGCGAATACCGTTTGTGCCCGCTGGGGTGATGGAATGACGACCGAGCAGATCCTGCTTCTCCTGATACTCGCCGTCACCATCGCGGGCTTCCTGTGGGGCCGGTGGCGCCACGATATGGTGGCGGTCGGCTCGCTGCTGGCCTGTGTGGCTGCCGGGCTCGTCCCGACCAACGATGCATTTTCCGGCTTCGGTCATCCGGCTGTCATTACCGTGGCGGCGATCCTGGTCCTGAGCCGCGGCCTGCAGAATTCCGGCGCGGTCGATGCCTTCACCCGCTTTGTCCTGCCGCAGACCTCGGGTCCGGTCGCGACCATCGCTGCGTTGACGACGATGGCTGCGGTCCTGTCCGCCTTCATGAACAATGTCGGCGCTCTGGCGCTCTTGATGCCGATCGCGGTCCAGATCGCGAGCCGGCTTGAATTGCCGCCCGGCCGGCTCCTGATGCCGATTGCCTTCGGCTCGATCCTCGGCGGCATGACGACGCTGATCGGCACGCCGCCGAACCTGATCGTGTCCGGCTTTCGCGTCGGCAACGGCGCCACCAGCTTTGCCATGTTCGATTTCACCCCCGTCGGCGCCGCGGTGGCGATCTTTGGCATTGCCTTCATCATCCTGATCGGCTGGCGGCTGGTGCCGGCACGCGAACGCGCCGGCACCGAGGAATTCGACACCGGAGCCTATTTGACCGAGGCGCGCATTCCGGAAAACGCCAAAGCCGTCGGCATGACCATGCGCAAGCTCGAGGAGGCGCTCGACGAGGCCGAGGCGCAGATCGTGGGCGTGATCCGCAACGAGATGCGTCTGCCGGCACTGGAGCCATGGAGCCGGCTGCGCGCCGGGGACATTCTCATTATCGAGGCCGATCCGAAGGCGCTGACGTCGGCGCTGTCGGCCCTGGACCTGAAACTGGAGGAAGCGGCACGCGACGACGAGCCGGAACAGACGGAAGGCAGGCCGAAAAATGGCGACGCGCCAGCGGCGCGCGCTGCCCACGATCCTGCCGCAAGCGAGGACGAGCAATCCTCGGGCGCTGAGACCTCCGAAGACATGGTGCTGGCCGAGCTTGCCGTTCTGCCCGACTCGCCGCTGGTCGGCCGGTCGGCGACCGGCATCCGCCTGCGCAGCCGGTTCAACGTCAATCTGCTCGCAGTCTCACGTCAGGGGCGGCGCTCGATCTCGCGGCTGCGCACCTTGCCGCTCGCCGCCGGCGACGTGCTGCTGATGCAGGGCCGGCCGGAGGCGATTTCGGAATTTGCCGGCCAGTTCGGCTGCGTGCCGCTCGCCGAGCGGACCCTGCGGCTGCCGGACAAGCGGCAGGCCGTGATCGCGACAGCGATTATGGCCGTTGCCGTGGGCGGCGCGGCCTTCGGCCTGCTGCCGGCGGCGGTCTCCTTCGTAGCCGGGGTTCTGGCGGCAATGGCGCTGCGGGTCGTTCCGGTCCGCGCGGTCTACGATGCAATCGACTGGCCGGTGATCGTTCTGGTCGCCGCCCTGATCCCCGTGGCTGGCGCGATGGCCACCACGGGTGCGGCCGATCTGATCGCCCGCTTCCTGCTGGAGGTGGTCGCCCGCGAGCATCATGTTCTTGCGCTCGCAATCATCCTGATCGTCACCATGACGCTGTCGGATTTCATGAATAACGCCGCGACCGCGGCGGTGATGTGTCCGATCGCAATCGGTACCGCGGCCAGTCTCGGTGTCAGTTCCGATCCGTTCCTGATGGCGGTCGCGGTCGGGGCCTCATGCGCGTTCCTGACCCCGATCGGACATCAGAACAACACGCTGATTCTGGGACCGGGCGGCTTCCGATTTGGCGATTACTGGCGGCTCGGGCTGCCGCTGGAGGTGATCGTCATTGTTGTCGCGATCCCGATGCTGATCTGGGTCTGGCCTTTCTGACGCGGGCCGCGGCCGTTTTCGACATGGTGAAGGGATGCGGAGCTTCGCCCCTCCAGCGGCCCGTGCCACGTCAAAACGCGCAGGCTGTGCCGGCATGCCGGAGGTTGAAGGCCGCACGCGCAACGTGCGAATGAGCCGCGCGGCATTCCGGGCCCGCATATTTGACATTTTTCCGGAGGCCAGCGCCCTGCTATGGTCCGCCGCGCCAGAGCGCGTCAGACGTGACGGCGGGCGTCCAATCCGCAGGCGCCGATAACGAGGAAGCGAGCCAGAGACAGCGATGCTGGATAAAGCAAACAAGGCGAAACCCGGCCTGAACGACGATATTGGCGAGGACAAGAGGCTTGAAATGTACCGTCTGCAGGTGCTGCTGCGGCAGGCCGAGCAGCGCGCCTTCGACCTGTTCCTGCAGAACCTGGTCAAGGGCACGAGCCATCTCTCGCTCGGCCAGGAGGCGGTCGCGGCCGGCTTCGCTGCCGCCATGAAACCGGGAGACCTGTCGTTCTGCACCTATCGCGGCCATGCCCACACGCTGGCACGCGGCGTGCCGGTGGAACAGGTGCTCGGCGAATTGATGGGCCGCGATAACGGCCTGATGCGCGGCAAGGGCGGGTCGATGCATCTGACCTCGGTCGAGCACGGCGTGATGGGATCCTATGCGATCATCGGCGCCCATTTGCCGATCGCCTGCGGCGCCGCCTGGCGCGCGCAATACAAGGGTCACGACGACGTTTCCGTCTGCTTCTTCGGCGACGGCACCACCAATATCGGCGCCTTCCACGAGGCGCTGAACTTTGCGGTGGTATGGAAGCTGCCGGTGATCTTCGTCTGCGAAAACAATCTCTACATGGAATATACGCCGATCGGCGACGTGACGGCGGTGCCGCATCCCGCGGCCGACCGCGCCGCGGCTTATGGCCTGCCGCGCATCATCGTCGACGGCAACGACGCCGACGAAGTCTATCGCACCGCGATGGCGGCCTATGCGAAGGCCCGCAAAGGCGAGGGGCCGTCGCTGATCGAGTGTCTGACGTACCGACATAGCGGCCATTCGCGCGCCGATCCGGCGAAATACCGTCCCGAAGGCGAACTGGAAAAGTGGAAGGAGCGCGATCCGCTCAAGATCTATCGCGAACGGCTCCTGGAATTCGGCATCGATCCCGAGGTGATGAAGGGCATCGAGGACGGCATCCTGAAGGAAGTCGACGAGGCAACGGAGAAATGCAAGGCCGCGCCGCCGCCGCCGCACGACATCATCCATACCGATGTCTATGCCGACGGCGGCTTTGCCTGGAGAAACTGAGATGGCCGAATTGACTTATCGCGACGCGGTCGCGCGCGGCATTGCGCAGGAAATGGCGCGCGATCCGGATGTGGTGTTTCTCGGCGAGGACGTGGCGAAAGCGGGCGGCGTGTTCAAGGCGACGGTCGGCCTCTACGAGCAGTTCGGCCCGCTTCGGGTGCGCGACACGCCGATCTCCGAACAGGCGATCCTCGGCGCCGCCATGGGCGCGGCGATGACCGGCTTGAAGCCGATCGCCGAGATCATGTTTTCGGACTTCATCGCGGTCTGCTTCGACTATATCGCGAACGAATTTCCCAAGAGCCGCTACATGACCAACGGGCAGGTGAAATGCCCCTTGGTCGTTCGCACCGGCAACGGTGCGGGATCGCGGTTCGGCGCGCAGCATTCGCAGAGCGTCGAGAACTGGTGCATGATGATTCCGGGGCTGAAGGTGGTTGCGCCGTCGACCCCGCGCGATGTCATCGGCCTCCTTGCAGCGGCCGTGCGCGATCCGGATCCGGTGATCTTCTTCGAGCACAAGTCGCTCTATCCGATGAAGGGCGAAGTGCCGGACGGCGAGATCGTTGACACCCTCGGCACCGCGAAAATCGTGCGGCCCGGCAAGGATGCGACCATCCTCGCGCTGGCGCTGATGGTGCCGCGGGCGATCGAAGCCGCCGACCGGCTCAGGGCGGAACACGGCATCGATTGCGAAGTGGTCGACGTGCGTTCGCTGGTGCCGCTCGACACCCAGACCATACTCGGATCGGTCGGGCGCACCCATCGGCTGTTCACCGTGGAAGAAAATCCGCGGCTGTGCGGCTGGGGCGCGGAAATCGTGTCGATCGTCGCCGACGAGGCGTTCTACGATCTCGACGGTCCGCCGGTGCGGATTACCACCCCGCATATTCCGCTGCCCTCCGCGGACTTGCTGGAGGACGCGGTGCTGCCGACGGTGGATCGCATCGCGGACACGGTGCGGCGGAGTTTGGGGAGTTAGGTCCGCAATGCGGCAGCCAAAGGCACGCGAAGCGACCTACGCCGATATCGAGGCGCTGCCGCCGAATATGGTCGGCGAGATCATTTTCGGCGTGCTGCATGCGCATCCGCGGCCGACGCCGCGGCATGGCGTTGCGGCGGGTGAGTTACAAGCTGAACTCGCACTTCCGTTTGGGCGTGGCCGTGGTGGCCCCGGCGGCTGGATATTTATCGTCGAACCGGAATTGCATCTCGGGCCTGACGTCGTCGTGCCTGACATCGGCGGTTGGCGGCGCGAGCGGCTGACACCGTTTCCGGAAACGGCTTTCATCGAAACGCCACCGGACTGGCTGTGCGAGGTTCTCTCGCCTTCGACGCAGCAGATCGACCGCACCGATAAGCTCGCCGTCTATGCTGCGGCCGGCGTCGGCTTCTGCTGGTACGTCGATCCGATTGCGAAGACACTGGAAGTGCTGGCGCTGACCGATGGCAAATGGCTGCTGGCGGCGACGTTCAAGGACGACGACCCGGTCACCGCTCAACCGTTTGAAGCGCATACCTTTCCTCTCGACGTGCTGTGGGTACCGGGACCGGAAACACACAACAAATAGCAATTTTCAGGGAACGCCAGGGAAGTCTCCATGTACGAAAATCTGCTCGCCAATGTTCCGACCGATCTTTGGATCGGCGGCAAATGGCGCAAGGCCTCCGATGGGCAGCGCTTCGACGTGATCGACCCGGCGACCGAACGGACAGTCGCGTCGGTCGCAAGTGCCACCGTGGACGATGCGATTGCCGCACTCGATGCGGCAGAGGCCGCATTCCCCGGCTGGGCGGCGAAGAAGCCAAGGGAACGTGGCGAAATCCTGCGCAAGGCGTTCGAACTGATCATGCGCGATGCGGAGCGGCTGGCGAAGCTGATCACCGTCGAGAACGGCAAGGCGCTGCCGGATTCCCGCGCCGAGGTCGCTTATGCCGCCGAATTCTTCCGCTGGAATGCGGAGGAAGCGGTGCGCAATCTCGGTTCGCTCTCGATTGCGCCGGCTTCGGGGGCGCGCATCCTGGTGCAGCACAAGCCAGCCGGCATCGCCGTTCTGGTGACGCCGTGGAATTTCCCGGCGGCAATGGCAACCCGCAAGATCGGACCCGCGCTCGCCGCCGGATGTCCGGTGGTGCTGAAGCCTGCCTCCGACACGCCGCTCACCATGCTGGCGCTGATGCCGATCCTGGAGGAGGCCGGCGTGCCGGCCGGCGTGGTCAACGTGATCCCGTCGCGCTCGTCGGGCAAGGTGGTGAGCGCGATGCTGCACGATCCGCGCGTGCGTGTGGTCTCCTTCACCGGCTCGACCGAAGTCGGCCGCGTGCTGCTGCGCGAGGCTGCGGACAACATCATCAAGCCGGCGATGGAGCTTGGCGGCAACGCCCCGTTCCTGGTGTTCGAGGATGCCGATATCGATGCGGCGATCGAAGGCGCGATGATCGCCAAGATGCGCAACATGGGCGAGGCCTGCACGGCGGCGAACCGCTTCTACGTGCACGAGAGCGTGCATGATGAGTTTGCGAAGAAACTCACCGGCAAGATGGAAGCCTTGAAGATGGGCAACGGCCTCGACGAGGACATCAATCTCGGTCCCCTGGTCAACAAGGAAGGCCGCGACAAGGTGATCGAGCTGGTCGACGACGCGGTGTCGAAGGGCGCCAAGGTCTTGACCGGCGGCAAGATGCCGGACGGGCCGGGCTTTTTCTATCCGGCCACTGTGCTCACCAATGTCCCCGACTCGGCGAAGATGCTGAGCGAGGAAATCTTTGGGCCGGTCGCCTCGATCCAGACCTTCAAGACCGAAGACGAGGCGATCAAGCGGGCCAACGATACCGAGTATGGTCTTGTCGCCTATCTCTATACGAAGGATCTCGGCCGCGGCATGCGGGTGTCGGAGAAGCTCGATTTCGGCATGATCGGACTGAATCGGCGGCGCCGTTCGGCGGCATGAAGCAGTCCGGCATCGGGCGGGAGGGCGCGCATGAGGGGCTGATGGAATTTCTCGAAACCCAATATGTGTCGGTGAACTGGTGAGGCTCGAAACCGTATGACGCCGAAGGGACTTGCTCGCAGGATAAAGGACTTTCGTGCGAAGCCGCCTTTAACGACAGAACTAGAGCGCCTATTGATTGCTCGAAATATGCGTACCTTAGAAAGGGCTTGGTACAGTTCACAGAAAGAGCATTGGCTTGGGTGGCTGCGCGACTACGATCGGCCCGGCAATTATGGTCGGAAGAATTCGGATCGTTCGGCTCAGTTCGTTTATAACCATATCAACTGTTCTCCGATGGTCTTGTGGTTAGGTGAAGCATCTGGCGTCCCAAAAAACATTGTTAGAATGGCGCAACGTGCAGCGCTGAGAGCTGGAAGCAATATGGGGTCGCAGTGCGCGGCAATTAGGAAGGTTATTCCTTGGGCGCTGATTGAAGCCAGACTAGAACAAGGCAAGAGTTGAAAATGGACGTACTGATGCCGCAGCTTGGCGAGACCGTCGCCGAGGGCAAGATCGTCAAGTGGTTCAAGAATGCGGGCGATGTTGTCGCGCCGGGCGATAACCTGTTCGAGATCGAGACCGACAAGACCTCAATGGAAGTGCCGGCGACGTTCGGCGGCACGCTGTCGGCGATCAATTTTCAGGTCGGCGAAGTCGCAAAGGTCGGCGCGGTGGTGGCGGTGATTCTCGGCGAGGGTGAGAAGCCGCAAGCATCCGCCCCGCAAGTCCGAGAGTCAGAGCCCGCGCCAGCCTCTCCTCCGCTCACCCCCGCGAAGGCGGAGGTCCAGAGCCAAGAGCGAGATCCTCGCTTTCGCGGGGACGAGCGTACCGAGAGCGCATCGCGCGCCGCTGCGCCGATTAAACTGGACCCCTTCCGCGAGGTCCGCACCCCCGAGCGCAATTTCGGCCCGGCGCGGATCGCGGGCGGCACCACGGTGACGCCGCTGGCGCGCAGGCTCGCCGGCGAGAACGGCATCGACCTGTCGCGGATCAAGGGCACGGGTCCGCATGGCCGGATCGTTGCGCGCGACGTGGAGGCGAGCATCGCGCAAGCGCCCGCAGGCGCTCCTGCGCTGGCCAAAGGTCCGTCCGCCGCCGACATTCTGGCGCTGTACCGTGACATCCCGTTGCAGGAAGCGCCGCTCGACGGCATGCGCGCAACCATTGCCGCGCGGCTGACGCAAGCCAAGCAGACCGTCCCGCATTTCTATCTCACCGCCGATATTTCGCTCGATGCCCTGATGGCGGTGCGCAGCGCGGCCAATGAGGCCGCGCCGGCCGGCGAGGGCGGCTACAAGCTCTCGGTCAACGATTTCGTGATCAAGGCGCTGGCGCTGGCGCTCAAGCGGGTGCCCGCGGCGAATGCAATCTTTGCACAGGACCGCATCCTGCGCTTCGGTCGCGCCGATATCGGCGTTGCGGTGGCGCTGGACGGCGGGCTGATCACCCCGGTGATCCGGGCCGCGGATACGAAATCGCTCAGCGCCATTTCCAACGAGATGCGCGAGCTTGCCGCGCGCGCCCGCGACAAGAAGCTTAGACCTGAGGAATACCAGGGCGGCGTCAGCGCCGTTTCCAATCTCGGCATGTACGGCGTGCGCGACTTCTCGGCGATCATCAACCCGCCGCAATCGAGCATTCTCGCGGTCGGCGCGGCGCAGCGGCGGCCGGTCGAGACGGACGATGGCGGCGTGCGCTTCGAGACCCAGATGACCGTGACGCTGTCCTGCGATCATCGCGTCATCGACGGGGCGCTGGGCGCGCAATTGCTCGCTGCGCTCAAGGGCTATCTCGAACAGCCCGTGGCCATGCTGGTTTGATCGCATGACGCGGGTGTGATGCCGTGGAACAGATCGCCTTCCTCACCTTCGCGGTTGTGTTGCTGGTCGCGGTGATTTCGCCCGGTCCTGCGATCGCGGCGCTGGTCGCCCGCATCATGGCGCGCGGCACCGGCGGGATCGCGGCCTTCTGCGCCGGTCTCGTGGTCGGCGATCTGATCTGGTTGTCCTGCGCCATGTTCGGGCTTGCAGCACTGGCGGCGCTGTTCCAGCCGGTGTTCCAGATCGTAAAATATGCCGGCGCGGCCTATCTTCTATTCCTCGCCTGGAAGCTGTGGCGCGAGTCCGGCGCACCCGTGCAAGCCGAGCCCGTGCGGGGGCAGGGACTGCAGCTTTTCGGCGCGGCGCTTCTTCTGTCGCTCGGCAATCCGAAAATCATGCTGTTCTATCTGGCGCTGATGCCGACGGTGATCGATCTCACGCGGCTCACGATGCTCGACATGGCCGAACTCGCAGCGATCGTGGCGGTGGTGGTCAGCATCGTCCTGACCGGTTACGTCATTCTCGCGGCGCAGGCCCGCCGCCTGTTCAGCTCGCCGCGCGCGCTGCAGACCGTCAACCGTACCGCAGGCGTTGCGATGGTGGGCGCGGCTGCGGCCATTGTGACGCGCAATTGATGGTCAGGGCAGCCGCAGCAGCACCGGGATCAGGCCGGTGTCCTGCAGGTGTTCGAACAATTCGGCAAGCGGGACCGCGAGCAGGAACACCAGCGCGTCGGCAAACGTCATCAGGACGCGCGGCGGTCGGATGGTCAGCGTGGGTTCGTCGTGCCACAGCGAAGGCTTGGGCAGAAAGCGCGGCACGCGCGCAAGATAATCCCGATACGATGCCCCATAGCGGCCGGCAAGAACCTGCTCCTCCTGCAGCACCACGACATGGAACACGAGCCACGCAAGCCCGGCGCAGATCAGGCCGAGCGCGATGCTGCCCACCTGCATGCCCACGCCCGCGGCGCCGAGAAAGGAGAAAAAATACAGCGGATTACGCATGACCGAGTAGGGACCGGTCTGGACGAATTCCTCGATCTTGCGGCCGCCGATATAGAGCGAGGCCCAGGTTCGGCCGAGGATGCAGGCGACGATCAGCACGATCCCGAGCCATTCAATCATTTCGTGGACGGTCCTGCCGCTCGGATACACCGATGCGGTAACGGCGAACACAAAGACGCCGAGTGCGACCACGATATAAAGGACGATCTTGCGGATCGTCTGGACAGTGTGGATTTTCATGGGGTCGAAGCGGTCGGTGGCCGATTGGGACTGTCAGCTTGGCGGAATGGTTTCCGCTGGTATAGATGAATTGCGGCCGAAACCGGCCGCATTTTCTTAATGGACATCAATGCGACGGAGAGCGGGATGGCGGCGGACAGGCCAGAGATATTGCTGATTGGGCAGCCCAAGCCGGTGATCCTCGGCGGCATCGAGCCGTTCTCGACCGTCCACAAGCTTGCCGAAGCCGAGGACCCGGACGCCTTCATCGCGGAGATCGCGCCGCGCATCCGCGGCATCGCCATCGCCTATACCGCCAACAAGATCGACGGCGCCTTCATGTCGCGCTTTCCGAAGCTCGAAATCGTATCGAGCTTCGGCGTTGGCTACGATCATGTCGATGCCAAATGGGCAGGCGAGCACGGCATCGTCGTCACCAATACGCCCGATGTGCTGAACGAGGAAGTTGCCGACACCGCGCTCGGTCTCTTGCTTTGTACGGTGCGCGAACTCCCGCAGGCCGAACGCCATCTGCGCGCCGGCAAGTGGCCGCAGGGCGCCTACCGGCTGACGCCTGCGACACTGCGCGACCGCACCGTGGGCATGGTGGGGATGGGACGCATCGGCAAGGCGATCGCGCGAAGGCTTGAAGCGTTTGGCGTGCCGGTGGTTTACCACTCGCGCAATCCGCAGCCCGGCGTGACGTACAAATATTACCCGAAGCTGCTCGACATGGCGCGCGACGTCGACACCCTGATGGTGATCGTACCGGGAGGGGCGGCGACGAAGAACCTGATCGACGCCGACGTGCTGAAGGCGCTCGGTCCGAACGGCATTCTCATCAACATGGCCCGCGGCTCGGTGGTGGACGAGGAGGCGCTGATCAAGGCGCTGAAGGATCGCACCATCATGTCGGCCGGGCTCGATGTGTTCGTCAACGAACCGCAGGTGCCGCAGGAGCTGATCGAGATGGAGCACATCGTGCTGTTTCCGCATCTCGGCTCGGCCTCGGTGGCGACCCGCAGGGCCATGGACCAGCTCGTGGTCGACAACCTGAAATCCTGGTTCGCCGGCAAGGGTCCGCTGACGCCGGTTCCGGAAACGCCCTATCCGCCGAAGCCGGCGTGATTTTGCCGCAAGGGCTGTGCTAGAAAGCGTGCCTTGGCGATGGGGCGAGCGAAGATGCGGCGCTTTCTTTTCGGGCTGATGCTGCTTGGTCTGGCGAGCCCGGCGCTGGCGCAGCCGCCCGAACCGGCGGAGCAGGCGGCGGCCGAAAAAGGCATGACCGGCGTCTGGGAATTGTCCAATTCCGAGCGCGACCAGATTTGCAATCTCACATTCAAATCCGAGCCCGCCGGGAAAGGCTCACAGCTTGAGTTCGACGACGCCTGCCGCGAAAAAGTCCCGCCGCTGAAAGAGGTGGAAGGCTGGACGCTGGCCAACCAGACACTGACGCTGGTCGATGCCCGCGGCCGCGCTGTGTTCGAACTGACCGAAGTCGAAGTCGGGATGTTCGAGGGCGAACGCAAGGGCGAGGGGCTTTACTTTCTGCAGACCGCGGCCTCGGCGGCCGTATTTGCGCCGAAGCGCTCGGTGGAGGATCTCGCCGGCGAATGGTCGATGGTCAAGGCCGAGAAGCCGGTCTGCGATCTCACCTTCACCAACACGGCCACCAAGGGCTACGACGAATATCGCCTGACATTCCGCCAGCCCTGCGATCCGGCGATGACGCGGCTCAATCCGACTGTCTGGCGGCTCGACAAGGGCGAACTGGTGCTGGCGGCGCCCACCGGACAGGTCTGGCGCTTCGAGGAGCGCGAGCCGAAGAAATGGTGGCGCGTGCCGGAAGGCGGCGATCAGATCGTGCTGCAAAAGAAATAAGCGCGGCGCGGCGGGCCGTGCCCGTATAATTCGGCGCAGCGCGGCAATGGCGCCCTCGTTCAGATCAGCCGCAGTCCCTTCAGGCTCGCGTGGCCGTCCTTGCCGACGATGATATGGTCGTGCACCGAAATGCCGAGCGGTTTGGCCACCTCCACGATCGACTGCGTCATCTGGATGTCCGCGCGGGAGGGGGTCGGATCGCCCGACGGATGATTGTGGACCAGGATGATGGCGGTCGCCGACAATTCCAGCGCGCGCTTGACCACTTCGCGCGGATAGACCGGGGTATGGTCGACGGTGCCGGTTTGCTGCACCTCGTCGGCGATCAGCTGGTTGCGCTTGTCGAGAAACAGGATGCGGAACTGCTCCTTGTCGGCAAAGGCCATCACCGTGCGGCAATAGTCGAGCACGGCGGACCACGACGACAGTACGGTGCGCGCCTTGACCTGGCCGCGCACCAGGCGGCCCGCCGCCGCCTGCACGACCTTGATCTCGGTGATGGCGGCCTCGCCCAGTCCCTTGATCTCCTTCAGCCGCATCTCGGGCGCTGCGATGGTCTCGGCAAAGGATCCGAATGTCTCGATCAGCTTCTTGGCAAGCGGCTTCACGTCCCGCTGCGGGATGGCGCGGAACAGCACCAGTTCCAGCAGCTCGTAATCGGCCAAGGCCTCCGGGCCGGCCTCGCGAAAGCGCGCCCGCAGCCGCTCACGATGCCCATGGTAATGCGGCGTGGCGTCTTGCAGGCCCTCGCGCGACTTGTTCTGATCGCTCTGCTTTCCCGCCTGCCGCATCCGTCCCGCTCCGCCGCAAGCATGACGTGATCGCGGTCATTTGCAACGGCTGAATCGCCGCGCGCTCCCGATGTCCTGGTCAGACCTTGGCCATATAAGGCGGCTTGTCGAGGCCCTTGGGGGACAGGGTGAAGATTTCGGCGCCGCTATCGGTCACGCCGATCGTGTGCTCGAACTGCGCCGACAGCGATCTGTCGCGCGTCACGGCGGTCCAGCCGTCCGACAGCACCTTCACATGCGGACGTCCGAGATTGATCATCGGCTCGACGGTGAAGAACATGCCGGGCCGCAGCACCGTGCCTTCGCCGGCCCGGCCGACATGGACGATATTCGGCTCGTCGTGGAACAGCCGGCCGAGACCGTGGCCGCAGAAGTCGCGCACCACGCTCATGTGCTGGGCCTCGACGAAGGACTGGATCGCGGCGCCGATATCGCCGGTGGTGCCGCCCGGCCGGATCGCGGCAATGCCGCGCATCATCGCCTCGAAGGTCACATCGATCAGCCGCTCGGCGCGGCGCGGAATCTCGCCGATCGGGTACATGCGGCTGGAATCGCCGTGCCAGCCGTCCAGGATCAGCGTTACGTCGATATTGACGATGTCGCCTTCCTTCATCGGCTTGTCGTTGGGGATGCCGTGGCAGACGACGTGATTGATCGAGGTGCAGGTCGATTTGCGGTAGCCGCGATACATCAGGGTCGCGGGCAATGCCCCATGATCCATCGCGAAGTCATGCACCAGCCGGTCGATCCGCTCGGTCGGCACACCGGGACGCACCTCGGGAACCAGCATGTCGAGGCATTGCGCGACGAGCTGTCCGGCCTTGCGCATGCCGGCAAAGGCCTCGGCCTTGTGCAATTTGATCTGTCCGGTCTTGCGCATCGGCGCAAGGGCCGCATCGACGTAATTCATGGAAGGGCCTCGGGGGCGGGTCGCTCGGCCGCAATGTAGGCGATCGGACCGGCGATGCAAGTTCGGGGCCGGATGGCAGCTTTGCCGCTAGACTAATGCACGAAATCGCCGCCGAGATCGTCCTCGATATGCACCCGGATGATTTCGTCGAAGGAGGATTCGGCGGTAAAACCAAGTTCGCGGGCTCTCGTGCAATCGAACCGGCTGGGCCAGCCTGCCACGATTTTCTCGATAAAGGGATCGGGCTTGCGCTTGACGCGATCCGCCACCCGGTCGCCCGCAACCCGGCGCAACGCGGCAAGCTGCTCGCCGACCGTGCAGCAGACGCCCGGCATGGTCATGTTGATGCGGTGGCCGAGTTGCTCCGGCGTCAGCGACGCCGCATGCACCAGAAACCCGGCCGCGGCGCGCGGCGAGGCATGGGTGTTGGTCACGTCCTCGGAGACCGGCAGGGTTGCCTCGAGACCCGCCAGCGGCTCGCGGATAATGCCGGAGTAAAAGCCGGAGGCCGCGAGGTTCGGCTTGCCCGGCCGCACCGTGATGCCGCAGAGCCGCACGCCTACGCCTTCGAGAAAGCCGCGCCGGTTGTAATCGGCGAGCAGCGTTTCGCAGATCACCTTGTGCGCGCCATAACTGGTCAGCGGTGTCAGAATGAAGTCGTCGGGAATCGAATGCGGGAACGGCGCGCCGTAGACCGCGATGGAGGAGGTGTAGATCACCTTCGGCCTGTAGCCGTCGGAGGTCTTGCGGATGGCTTCAAGGAGATTGCGGGTGCCGTCGAGATTGGCGCGATAGCCGGCCTCGAAATCGGTTTCTGAACCGCCGGACGGTATCGCCGCGAGATGAAAGATGACACCGGGCCGGTCCTTCACGAGATGCTCGGCGACGCCGGGTGCGGCAAGATCGGCGGTTGTTGTTATGACCTGCGTCGCGAGACCGTTTGGCGCCTGCGGCGGCACGATATCGGTCAGCGTCAGGGTGTCGATGGCCTTGCCGTTCAGGCCGCCGTCACGTGCGAGCCGTTCGAGCAGCTTGCGGCCGATCATGCCGGCCGCGCCGGTGATGAGGATATGCATGCTTTCAGTCCGTCAGTGGCAATAGGAAACGCCGTCGAGCACTGCGCAATCGCGCTTGTGCGGCGCATTGGGATCGTCGAGCGGCACCGAGCCGCGCCCCGAAGGCGATCCGACCAACACGCCGGGGCCGACGCGCACGGAATCCTTGTGACCGATATTGACGCTCGGATGCCGGGCGGCGGAGGAGCGGGTGCCGTCCGGCCAGATGATGGCATCGCCCGTGAACACGCCGGTGCGGCCGTCGTCGCAGGTCACGGCGTTGCCGGCGCGTTTGCAATTGGCGGCGAGCGCGAGGCCGGGCGCGAGCGCAAGAATGATGGCAGCCGAAATCAAACGCATGAACGCCTCCGGAGCGATCCGGACCTTACAGCGCAAGGCCGCCGTCGGCCAGATGCGGCTGGCCAGTGATGTAATGCGACTCGTCGGACGCAAGGAACAGCGCAAGCGCGGCGACTTCCTGCGCGGTGCCGAGCCGGCCCATCGGTTGGCGGTCGACAAAGCCTTGGCGGACCGCATCCAGCGACTGTCCGCTCCGCGCTGCCTGCGCCGCGATCCGTTCGTCGAGCGAGGGTGATTCGATCGTGCCCGGACAGATCGCGTTGCAGCGAATGCCGTGCCGGATGAAGTCGATGGCGACCGCCTTGGTCAGACCGATTACCGCGGCCTTGGAGGCACCGTAGACGTAGCGGTTCGGCAGGCCCGTGACCGACGAGGCCACTGACGAGATATTGACGATCGAGCCGCGCTGCTTTTTCAGCATCGCCGGCAGAAAGGCGCGGATCGTGCGATGCATCGACTTGACGTTGAGGTCGAAGGAAAAATCCCATTCGTCGTCGCTGCACTCGAGCACCGTGCCGTGATGAACGAAGCCCGCGCAATTCATCAGAATATCGGCGCCGCCGAAATCCCGATCCACCGCTTGCGCCAGGGCGTCGACGGCCTCGCGCGAGCGCACGTCGAGCGGTAGCGCTTTCGCTGCGGCAAGGCCCGAAAGCTTGTCGGCGTCGAGATCGGTCGCAATCACCTGCGCGCCTTCGGCAGCGAAGCGCTCCGCAATGGCGCGGCCGATGCCCTGACCGGCGGCGGTGACGACGGCAACCTTGTTCTTCAGGCGATCGGCCATGCCCCTATTCACCCTCTGACTCTATTCACCTTCTGACATCAATGCGGCGAGGCTCGATTTCTGCCGCCCATCGGCGTCGAAATTGCCGGGCGCGAGCCATCGTTCGAACGCCGCCTTGCGAGACGGCCATTCGCAATCGAGGATCGAATACCATGCCGTATCGCGGTTCTTGCCCTTGACGATCATGTGCTGGCGCAAGATTCCCTCGAAGCTGAATCCGTAGCGCAAAGCCGCCTGCCGGGACGCCGAATTGAGCGCGTTGCATTTCCATTCATAACGGCGATAGCCCAATATCTCAAAGGCATAGCGCGCGAGCAGATATTGCGCCTCGGTGCCGAGACGTGTGCGCTGCAAGGCCGGCGCATAGGCGATATGGCCGATCTCGATCACGCCCATATCCGGACGGATCGCCATCAGCGCCGCAATCCCAAGCGCGCGGCCATCCGGATCGACGATTGTGTAAACATAGGGGTCGGCAAGCGTCGCGCGCCCGGCGATCCAGGTCCGGAACGCTTCCGCATCCGGGAACGGGCCATAGGGCATATAGTCCCAGATCGCAGGCGTGTCGCGGAAAGCGTCCCACAGGGTCGCACCGTGCCGGTCCGGGTCGAGCTTCTCGATCCGGCCATAATTGCCTGCGAGCGCGACCGGCTCCGGGATACGTGCGCCCTTGAAAATCAGACTGCCGGTCACGCAAGCGCTCGTCTGGCGCGGTCGTCGCGGAAGAAGGCGTTCAGATCCGCCGCCGGTGCTGCATCGGCAAAGCCGCCGAAGCAGCCGCCATCGGCAAGCTGGCGGGCGGCGCGGATGAAGCCGCCCCAGGCGGCGCGGGCCAGCGATCCGCCGACGCTGATGCGGCGCGTGCCGAGCGCCGCGATGTCGCGCACGGTCAGGTCGCTTGGCCATCCGATCAGGATATTGACCGGCTTCGGCGCGACCGCTTCGACGACAGCCGCAATCTCGTCCCGTGTTCGAACGCCCGGCGCATAGAGGCAATCGGCACCGGCGTTGGCGAACGCCTTCAGCCGCCGCACGGTCTCCTCCATGTCGGGACGGCCGCGGATGAAGCCTTCGGTCCGCGCGGTCAGCATTACGTCCTCGCCGGACTTGTCGATCGCCGCGCGCGCCGCCTTGATGCGGGCAAGCGCGAGATCGAACGGATAAAGCGGGTCGGCCTTGTCACCGGTGGAATCCTCGATCGACAAACCGGCGACGCCGGTCTTCACGCATAGCGACACGCTCTCCGCAACGCCTTCCGGCGCGTCGGCATAGCCGCCCTCGAAATCCGCATTGAGCGGCACGTCGCAGCTCTCCACCAGTTCGGCGATATGCGCGAGCATCTGGTCGCGCGGCACGGCGCCGTCGGCATAGCCGGCAGCATAGGCATAGCCGAGACTTGTCGTTGCCAGCGCCTTGAAGCCGAGATGCTGGAGATAGCGCGCCGAGCCGACATCCCATGGATTGGGAATGACGAAGCAGCCGCTCTCGTGCAGCGAACGGAAGGTGCGGCGCTTGTCGGCGATCGATGTCATGAGCTTGGTCCGAATTCTTGTTGGAATTGAATTGTCGGACAGGCAAGGTTATGGGGAAACTGCAAAGGCTGCAGGCGGGTTACTCCTCAGACGCATCGCTGGCAATTTGGCGACGCCTGGCGGCCGGCGCTTCTCGCACCTGCGAGAAGCCGCAGCCGGCAGCGAAAAAAAACCTTGGCGTGCCGTTGGCTACAGGCTCGGCAAAAAGGTCGCGATCTGCGGAAACAGCACCAGGAGGAGGATAACCCCGAACAGAATGAACCAATACGGGATCGCGCCGCGGAAAATTTCCGCGAGCGGCACATTTGGCTCCGGCACCGCCGCCTTCACCGTGAAGACCAGAATGCCGAAGGGCGGCGTCAGCAAGCCGGTTTCGATCGCCAGAATGCCGATGATGGCGAAAGCGAGCGGATCGATGCCGAGCGTCGCCGCGATCGGGGCGAAGATCGGCACGGTGAGCAGGATGATCGAGATCGAATCGATCAGGCAGCCGAGCACGAACCAGATCAGCAGCATCACGACGAGAATGCCGGTGGCCTCGAGGCCGGTGCCGAGCAGGAAATTTTTCGCGGTCTCGGTGAAGCCGGTCATGGAAAGCACGCGGGAATAAAGCTGCGCGCAGAACAACAGCAGCAGAAGCGGACCGGAGGTGCGCCCAACATTCAGCACCACCTGCCAGATTTCGCGCAGGGTGATGCCCTTGATCAGCGCCAGGACGAGCGCGCCGACCGCGCCGACGCCTGCGCCTTCGGTCGGGGTGCAAAGGCCGAGCCAGATCGATCCGAGGACGCCGGCGATCAGCGTGAGCACCAGAGCGGTGCTGACGATCAGTGGGCCGAGCGGCGGCTCGTCCGTGTCCGGCAGATGCCGTGTGGCGACCGCTGCGCCGAGCGGCGCAGCCTGGACACGTCCGCCGGCGCCGCCGACCAGCGCCGGATTGAGCATCGCCGCAACCACCACATAAGCGCAGAACGCGGTGGCGAGCAGCAACCCCGGCAACACGCCCGCCAGGAACAGTTTGCCGATCGACAATTCGGTCAGGACGCCCCAGACGATCATCAGCACGGACGGCGGGATCAGCATGCCGAGACAGGAGGAGCCTGCGATGCAGCCGAGTGAGAACGACCGGTCATAGCCGAAGCGCCGCATTTCCGGATAGGCGATGCGCGAGAAGGCCGCGGCGGCCGCGATGCTGACGCCGGTGACGAATGCAAAGATGGCGTTGGAGATGATTGTCGCTACCGCAAGCCTGCCCGGCAGCCAGCGGCTGAAGCGATTGGCCAGCGTATAGAGATCGCTCGCCGCGCCGCATTTGGCGAGAAAATCCCCCATCAGCATGAACAGCGGAATGACGGCGAAGACGTAATCGCGCAATGCCTCATAGGCGGTATTGGCGACGAAGGTGCGCACCACGTCGATATCGCCGAGCATCAGATAAATGCCGATTGCGGCGGTCACGCCGAGGGCGATGGCGATATGGACGCCGGCAAAGACCAGCGCCAGCAGCACGACAATAACCAGGATCATTTCGCTGTGGCCGAACATCGCGATTCCCGGTCAATGTGCGGAGCGTGACGGCGGCGGCGACGACGGATCGGGACGCGCAAGCGCGATGGCAGCGAGCGCCGCCTGGCCAAGATAGATCGCGACCACGAGGACCGATCCTGCCATCACCACGAAACGGGCTGGCCAGACCGGCACGCGCAATGCGCCTTCGCCCTCGAACTCGTTGCTGGTCCAGGCATGCAGCAGAGGTTCGTAGCCGCCCCAAACGATCAGGATGAAGAAAGCGGCGCCGAGCAGTCCGGAGGCGAGATCGGCGAAGGCATGCCCCCTGCGGCCGAACATCGAGACGACGACATCGGTGCGCAGCATGCCGCCGCTCTGCACCGCATAGGCCGCGAGCAGGAAGCAGATGATCACGATCGACATCGAGACGATTTCCGGCGTGCCCTTGACCGGCGCGTTGAATGCGCCGCGGCCGATCACGTCGGCGACGACGAGGAAGCCGAGCAGAAAGATGATCGCGGCTGCGACCGCGAGCAGGGTATGGACGAGGCGGGTGACGATGCTTTCAATTTGCATGTACTGCTCGCGGGGCCGACGTCAGCATGAAAGCGTCATGGCCGGGCTTGTCCCGGCCATCCACGTCCTGCTGCCTGCAGGATCGATAAGACGTGGATGCCCGGCGCAAAGCCGGGCATGACGACGGCAGAAATCACTTTACGCTGTAACGAACCGGCCATTTGTGACCGTGCTTCTCCGCCGCGGCGAGCGTGGCTTCAAGCACCTGCGTTGCCGGGAGGCCTTGCGCGTCGAGTTCCTTGGCCTTTTCCTTCGGCCAGCCGGCAAGCGACTTGGCCCAGTCGGCCTGCACGCTGTCGGGCAGCTTGCGCACCACGGTGCCCTTCGCCTTCAGGTCTTCGAGCTGCTTCGGATAATTGGCCTGGTTCACGGTGCCGGTCATCGCCTCGTATTCCTTGCCGACCTCGAGGATGATGTCCTGCACGTCCTTGGGCAGCCTGTCCCAGCGTGCCTTGTTGATGGTCAGGCCGTGCCAGGTGATCGCGCCGAAGCCGATCTCCGTATAATACTTGCCGACTTCGAACAGTTTGAAATTCACCCAGCCCGACGGGAACATGATCCAGCCGTTATAGACGCCGGTCTGCATCGCGGTGTAGGCCTCGGGCAAGGACGATTGCACCGGCGTCGCACCGGCATATTCCAGCCACTTCAGATTAAGGCCGGCGCCCGCGAGCTTCTGGCCCTTCAGGTCGGAAACATTGTTCCATTCGAAATTTGTGCCGAGATTGTATCCGTTGTCGGCGATCAGGGCGATCAGCTTCTGCCGAAACTTGTCCTCGAACACTTTCGAGAGATACGGCACCTGATCGTAGACTTCGCGCGCGATCTTCACGCTGGCCACCGGGTCCATGGTGCCGAACGGCAGCATCACCTGGAAGGCATGCAGCGGCAGGTTCGACGGTTCGAAGCAGAAGCAATAGCCGCCGATATCGATGATGCCGGACTGTACGCCTTCCAGCGTGTCCGCCACCTTCACCATGGCGCCGCCATAGCCTTCGACGAACTCGACCTTGTGCTTGGTGCGCGCCGCCACGCGCTTGGTGACTTCCGGCACGAAGAAATTCTGCATCAGATTGACATAGGTATTGACCGGCGGATGGCCGGAGGCGATCCGCAGCCGGATCGTTTCCTGCGCCGACGCGACGCCGGTGGTCGCAACCAGCGCTGCGACCGACAATAAGCCAATTATCGTTCTCAGATTCATGATTTTCCTCCCCGGCCGCGTATCGCGGCTTGTCTGTTTTTGTGTCGCAAGCATCGGGCGCAACGCCTGGGAAAGTCAAACATTATCGGCAGGATGCGACGCTGACGGACCATGCAGCGTTTTCGCAGTCTGAAACCGACCGGACCGAAAGCACGGTCTATAAATGCAGCAACTAATGATTGTCGCGGGGGACCGCGGTCTGTGCGATGCGCCGGTAGCGGTCGGCGTTGCGAATGATCTGTCCGTCCGCCATCTGCGTCACGGTGCTTCGATAGATTTCCTGCCACGGCGTCTGGCTTTCGGGCATGGCGAAGCCGCCATTCTGCTCCAGTGCCGTGCGGCGGCGCACCAATTCATCCTCGGGGACCAGCATGTCGGCGGTGCCCTTGCCGAGGTCGATCCGCACCCGGTCGCCCGTGCGCAGCAACGCCAGTCCGCCGCCCGCCGCCGCTTCCGGCGAGGCGTTCAGGATCGACGGCGACCCGGACGTGCCGGACTGGCGGCCGTCGCCGATGCAGGGCAGCGATTCGATGCCCTGCCGCAGCAGAGCGGCGGGCGGCTGCATGTTCACGACCTCCGCCGATCCTGGATAGCCGATCGGGCCCACACCGCGCATGACGAGGATAGTGTGTTCGTCGATCCGGAGCGCGGGATCGTCGATACGTGCGTGATAATCTTCCGGTCCCTCGAACACCACCGCGCGCCCCTCGAACGCATCCGGATCATCGGGGTTCGAGAGGTAGCGCTTGCGGAAATCCTCGGAGATCACACTGGTCTTCATGATCGCGGACGAGAACAGATTGCCGCGCAGCACGCGAAAGCCGGCCTGCGCTTTCAGCGGGCGGTCGTAAGGACGGATCACGTCCGGATCCGATGCTTTCGTATCGTTGACATTCTCGCCGATGCTGCGGCCGTTGACGGTCTGCGCGTCCTTGTGCAGGCGTCCGGCGCGCAGCAGCTCATGCAACACCGCCGGAAGGCCGCCGGCCCGGTAATAGTCCTCGCCGAGATATTGTCCGGCCGGCTGCATGTCGACCAGGAGCGGCACGTCGAAGCCGATCCTTTCCCAGTCCTCGATGGTCAGCGTGACGCCGGCATGGCGGGCGATGGCGTTGATATGGATCGGTGCGTTGGTCGAGCCGCCGATCGCCGAGCAGGCGACGATGGCGTTCTCAAAGGCTTGTCTGGTCAGGATGTCGGAAGGCTTGAGATCGTCCCACACCATCTCCACGGCGCGCCGTCCGGTCTCGAAGGCGATCTGCGCGCGTTCGCGATACGGCGCGGGGATCGCGGCGCAGCCGGGCAGCGACATGCCGAGCGCTTCGGCCAGCGCATTCATGGTCGATGCGGTGCCCATGGTGTTGCAATGTCCGATGGATGGCGCCGACGACGCGACGATGGCGAGGAATTCGCGATAGTCGATCTTTTCTGCCGCAAGATCCTTGCGCGCCTGCCAGATCACGGTGCCGGACCCCGAGCGCTTGCCCTTCCACCAGCCGTTCAGCATCGGTCCGCCCGACAGCACGATGGCGGGAATGTTGACGGTGGCTGCCGCCATGATGGCGGCCGGCGTGGTCTTGTCGCAGCCCGTCGTCAGCACCACGCCGTCGAGCGGATAACCGTAGAGGATTTCGACGAGACCGAGATAGGACAGGTTGCGGTCGAGCGCCGCGGTCGGCCGTTTGCCGGTCTCCTGGATCGGGTGGCACGGAAATTCGAATGCGATCCCGCCGGCGTCGCGGATGCCTTCGCGCACCCGTGCGGCGAGTTCGAGATGATGGCGGTTGCAGGGCGACAGATCGTTGCCGGTCTGCGCAATGCCGACGATCGGCTTGCCGGCGGTCAGTTCCTGAAGCGTCAGCCCGTAATTCAGATAGCGTTCGAGATACAGCGCGGTCATACCGGGATTGTCCGGATTGTCGAACCAGAGCTGCGAGCGCAACCTGCGCTTTTCGGTCCTCGCCATCGCCTCGCTTCCGTGCAGTAAGACCCGAATCAACGGATCGAATGAGAATCGGTTCCGGTCATTCGGCCGCCGCCTTATCAATCGGCGTGAACAGGAGTTTGTCGATGCGCTTGCCGTCCATGTCGATGATCTCGACGCGCCAGCCGGGAATCTCGAACGTCTCGCACTCGACCGGAATACGCGCGAGCTTTTCCAGCGCGAAGCCCGCGGCGGTATGATACTCGCCCGAGCCTTCTGGCAGCTTCAGCTTTTCCTCGAGCTCGGCGATCGGCACCCGTCCGTCGACCAGCCAGGTGCCGTCCGGGCGCTGCACGATATTTTCCGGCAATTGCTCGTGCTCCTCGCGAAGATCGCCGGCAATGCCTTCGAGCACATCGGTCAGCGTGGCGACGCCGAGGAAATCGCCGTATTCGTCGACGACGAAGGCGATATGCACCGGCACGGTGCGGAAGGTTTCGAGCAGCCGCAGCACCGGCATGGTCTCCGGCACGAAGGCCGGCTCGATCATCCGCTCCTCGACATTGACGCCATGGCCGGCGATCAGGTCCGCGACCAGATCCTTCTTCTGCACCACCCCGAGCGGCCGCCCGAGATCGCCATCGCGCGCCACCACGATGCGCGAATAAGGGCAATCGGCGATTTCGCGCTCGATGATGCCGGGTTCGTCGGACAGATCGATCCAGTAAACGTCGGGACGGGGCACCATGATCGAGGCCACGGACGAATCCGCAAGGGCGAGCACGCCGTGGATCATCTCTTCCTCGACCTCGTCGATGACGCCGGCCTCGGTGCCTTCGGCAATCGCGATCTTGACCTCCTCCTCGGTGACGGTGCCGGTCGGCTTGTCGGGAACGCGCAGCAGCCTGAGCAATAGCGACGAGCCGTTTTCCAGCACCCACACCAGCGGCCGTGCGACCAGCACGACGATTTGCAGCGGACCTGCGACCGCGGCGGCGATGCGTTCGGGCTGGGTCAGCGCGATCCGCTTCGGCACCAGTTCGCCGATGATGACGGAGAGCGCGGTGATGGCGATTACGACGAGAAGGAACGCGATCTCGTTGCCGCGCGGCGCGAATATCGGATACGTATTGAGAACCTCGCCCAGCCGTGCGCCGAGCGTGGCGCCGCCAAAGGCGCCCGACAGGATGCCGATCAGGGTGATGCCGACCTGTACGCCGGACAGGAAACGCCCGGGGTTTTCGGACAGCGCAAGGGCGCGCGCCGCGCCCGGGCTGCCGGCCTCGGCCATCTGCTGCAGGCGGATGCGCCGCGACGAGACGATCGCAAGCTCCGCCATTGCGAAGAACCCGTTGACCAGGATCAGCCCGACGACAATGGCGATTTCGAGCCAGACTGTCATAACCTCGCTTATGTGACACGCCGCAGCCGATGCGGCAACGTCTCTTACGGTCTCCCCTCCCGGATTCGCAGCCGGAAGCTATCCAAGGAATGTGTCCGATGATTTCCCAACTTGCTCTCGGCGGTGCGGTCAGTCTTGTAAATTTCGTGATTCATGCCGTGATGTCGGCGCTGATCATGGTGTGGACCCGGCATACCGCGGCCGCCACCGACGAACTGCATTTCGTAACCCGGCTGATCGCCTTGCTTCTGGTCACCGTGGCGGTTCTCAGCGCGGCGCATCTGCTTGAAATCCTGCTCTGGGCCGGCCTTTATGATTTTGCCGGCTTTTCCGTGCCGGCCGGGATTTCGCTGTTCGAGATCGCGTTCGAGAATTATGCAGCGCTCGGCTACGGCGACGTGGTGCCGCCGCTGCATTTGCGGCTGCTGGGGCCGATGACCGCGCTCAACGGGCTGCTGCTGATTGGATGGTCGGTCTTTATCCTGTTCGACGTGATGCGGATGGCCGAGATCGAGATCGGCCGTATTGACCGGCAAGGTTGACCGGTTCACCGGGAGGCGCGACTAATAGCACCGGCCTGGAGACCCTGATGATGCTGCGCACCGTTGCTGCCTTCGACCGGATCGGCGAGG
>NZ_JBKBVB010000067.1:0-24054 GCF_046289595.1 Pseudorhodoplanes sp. | reverse complement strand
ATTCCGGGAACAGCGCCAGAAAGCGGCGCTGCAGCGGGTGTTTGGCGATCCATTCCTCGAACGGTACAAGCTCGTTTGCCGCATCGGTTGCCTTCTCCGCGCGCTGCTCGGCGAAGACGATCGTTCCCGGCTTCAGCCTGTCGACCGGAATCGAAGCGAGCGTCTCCACCTGCTCGAGCTTGAACGCGTCGGCGTGCAACGGTGCGGTTGCGAGCATGGTCTCTGTGGCCAGCGCGGCTGCTGCCAGCAGGACGGCGATCATTCGTTTCATGCGGTATCGCTCAATAAGCCCTGCGCCCGAAGAAATAATCCGGATCGACGCGGCGCGGGGCGCGCCGGTAATAATCGTCGTCGGAAAATTCAGGCCTGCGTTGCTGAGGCCGCGGGCCGTAATAATAGCCGCCGGAATTGAAACCCGAACGCGGCTGGAAGAAATCGCGGAAGTCGAGCCCGTAGCGGCTGTCATAAGGCCATCGCTGAACCCGGCTGCCATCCTCCTCGAAGCCGTCGCCGCCGCGATAATAGTCGAACTGGTCGCTGCGCGATACGATACGGTAGCGGGTATCGGACACGCCCCCGACCGGGTCGCGCCGCAGATATTCGACGCCGGCGGCTGCTCGTTGACCGGCTGCCTGGTCGATGTCCCCGGTATCGGGATCGATCCGGACAGCGACGAGCTGGCGGGCGGCGTCGGGCGAGGGTCCGCTGAGTGCGGTTTTCGGCGCATGCGTTCGCCATACCGCCTCCAGAATCGGCTCGAACATCGGCAGCGCCACCCGTCCGCCGGTCTGGCCGCGGCCGAGTGTGCGGCGGCCCTTGGCGTTGTCGTAGCCGACCCAGATCGCCACCGTGACCTCGTTGGTAAAGCCGACGAACCAGGCATCGAGCTCGTTGTCGGTCGTGCCGGTCTTGCCCGCCGCGTAAGTCGCCAGATGCCGCGCCGATCGCGCGGTGCCGCGCGTGAAGACGCCCTGCAGCATCGATTTGAGCTGGAAGAATGCGGCGCGATCGACCGAGCCGATCCAGTTCACCGCATTGTGGTCGGCCTTGTAGATCAGGCGGCCCTGCCGCTCGATGGAGTCGATGACATGGGGCACCGGTCGCGCGCCTTCGTTGGCGATGGCCGCGTAGAAGGCAGCAAGGTCGATCAGCCGCAAGGGCTGGGCGCCGAGAATGAACGGATAGAACCGGCTGCATTCGCGATAGAGCTGCGCCTCGATGGCGAGCTCGCAGATGCGGTCCAGCCCTTGCTCGGGACTGTTTTCGATCCCGTAGGCCATCAGCTGCGCGGTCGCCAGATTGCGCGAATCCTCGAGTGCACGCCGCAGCGTGACGGCGCCGCCGGAGCCGCCACCGGCATTGCGGGGCGCCCAGTAATCCTTCGGCCGCGGATTGGGACCGCCGCCGATCGGCGGAAATACGATCGGCGAGTCCATGACAAGCGTGTTCGGCTGCAGGCCGTTCTTGAGTGCTGCAAGATAGGTGACCGGCTTTAGCGTCGAGCCGGGCTGGCGCAGGCTCTGGACCGCACGGTTGAGCTGGCTTTCGGGATAGGAAAAGCCACCGGTCATCGCGAGAATGCGGCCGGTCTTGTTTTCCAGGACGACGGCTGCGCCCTGGACCGACGGCCGAACCCGCAACTCGGCACGCGCTGCCTGCGGGTTTTTCTGTTTGCCGGACGCCTCGCGGACGCGGACATAGACCACGTCGTTGACCTTGAGACTGCGGCGGGTCGCGGCGTTCCAGGGATTGAGCGCGACGGTGCGGCCATCCATCAGGCCGACGGTGAGCACGTCGCCGCGCTTGGTTCGTCCGTTCTCGAGGACGACTGCCGGCTGCCATTGCACATCGTAGAGAGGCATCCGCACGTTCTTGAGGGCGGCAAGCCAGGCCGGGTCGTCGCCCCGTTGCTCGTCGGTCATCGCCGCGATCGCCTCGGCAATATTCGTCTCGGCGCCCTCGAACTTGAAGCGGCCGGTATTGAGCTCGTAACGCGCCAACCCCTCCTGCAGCACAGCCTCGGTGGCGCGCTGCAGATCCGGATTGAGGGTTGAGCGCACGACATATGAGGCGTCGGTGAGCCCGCTGATTCCGCCGATCGAGCGCGCCTCGCGGGAAACGTGATCGAGGAAATGATAACCAGTGTCCGGCCGAAGCCGCTCGTAGGCCACGAATGGCGGCAGGGGCGGCCTCGTCTCGCCGGCCTCGATCGCGCCATCTTCGCGCATCCGCGCCAGGACATAGGCGAGCCGGTCGCGGGCACGACCCGCATTGCGATCGGGACTGAAATAGTTCGGTCCTTTGGCGAGGCCGGCGATGAAGGCCGACTCGACCGGGGTCAGCGCGCCCACCGATTTGCCGAAATAGCCGCGCGCCGCCATTTCTACGCCCCAGGCGCCGCGGCCGAGATAGATCGAGTTCAGATAGAGTTCTAGAATTTCGTTCTTGCTGAGCGAGCGTTCGAGCTGCGACGCGACGATGATTTCGCGCAGCTTGCGCTCGTAGGTAACGTCGTTGCCGACCAGGATGGTCTTGGCGAGCTGCTGGGTGATGGTGGATCCACCCTGCGGGCGGCCCGGCTGCGCCAGATTGCCGATAAAGGCCCGCACCAGACCGCGCTCGTCAATACCGCGGTGCTGCAGGAAACGTTTGTCCTCGGCCGCGATGAAGGCGTTACGTACGGTTTCCGGAATGTCGGCGATCGACACCCAGATCCGGCGGTTTTCCGGGGTGAAGACTTCGCTGAACGGCTCGCCCTTGCCGTCCAGGATCAGGCTCATGCCGGGCAGCTTCAATTCCTTTAACCGCCCTACATCCGGCAGATCCTTCAGGGCCTGGTTATAGAATGAGATGACCTCGGTCAGGTCCACCGGCGATTGCTCAACCGCCTCGCCCTTGCAGAATTCCCGGTAGACCGTGTGCAGGTCGGAAAAGGACAGGCCCTTGAGGACCTTGATTTCCTCACCTAGCGCATCCTTATCGTCCATCGCGGTGGCGATCAGATCGTCAAGGTTGATCTGCTCGATATCAAAGGACTTGCGCATATGGAGGCAGCCGGCCCGCAGCAGTTCCGCCACCTCAGTCTTGTCCCGGATCGGGTCAAATTCGGCCTTGATGGCATCGGGCCGGGTCGTGGCCTGGCTGAAGGCGAGGGCCGTCGCCAGAACCTTGACGAGAATAATGTTCATCGACTGTCACGCACCCGAATGCCGCCCCGGCTTCGTCGAAGATGCTACCTGAAGCGGGACAAAATAAGGAGAGCCGCTTGCCGATAGCGCGCTTTTGATGCGGAGCGCGCTACAGCCGGCCCACCGTCCCGAAGTTCCCCGCTGACCGACCGGCTCGCACCGACCATCGGCCGGGAATTCCACGTCCTGCCGATGCCCGCCGGCCACAGCCGGACGCTGTAATATTGCTGACATCTCGTTTCGTAATAGTTTCACAGGGTTGATTCTACGTACATCCAAGAACCGATGATCCTGGCAGCACGCATTGTGCCGCCCGGAAATGTGGGTTCTTGCGCCGCTCGGCAGGATCACGCGCAACATTCGGTTTCCGGTACGACTGGCATTCACGCTTTCATCCCCTCCCTCTGGCTCGCGATCGGCACAACACATGAAAGCTCAGAAGCTCAACAACGAGATGGTTGCAGGCGCCTATGACCGATGGGCACCGGTCTACGACATCGTGTTCGGCCCAATTTTCCATCGCGGCCGGCAGGCGGCGATCGAGGCGGCCGAACGGATCGGCGGCCGCATCCTGGAGGTCGGGATCGGTACCGGGATTGCGCTGAAGGACTATTCGCCGCGAAACCGCATCGTCGGCATCGACATCTCCGAATCGATGCTGGAAAAGGCGAAAATGCGCGTGCGCGACATGGGCCTCACGCATGTCGAGCAGCTTGCGGTCATGGATGCCAGTAACCTCGATTTTCCGGACAATTCTTTCGACGTGGTCATGGCGCAGTACGTGGTTTCGACCGTGCCGCGGCCGGAAGCCACGCTCGACGAATTCACCCGGGTGCTCAAGCCGGGCGGCGAAATTATCCTGGCCAGCCGGCTCAGCGAAGAGAACGGGATCCGCCGCTCCATCGAGCATTTCGTGTCTCCAGCGGCGCGCAAGCTCGGCTGGCGCACCGAATTCGGCTGGGAGCGCTATCTCGCCTGGGCCCAACGCACCCCGAGCATCGAACTGGTCGAGCGCCGCAAGATGCCGCCGCTCGGGCATTTCGCGCTGATCCGCTTCCGCAAAAAGGCGGTCGCGACCGGCGCCGGCAATGTTACCGGTATGGGACGTGCGGCAGACCACAGCGCCTCTTGAATTTCACCAACTCACAGCGTCGCTGTCGCGGCCGCAGCGCCTCCGGCCGAACCATCAGATCAATCGAACAGGGGAAAAGTCATGGGTTTCATGGAAGCGCTGCGCGAACAGCGTTGGGACGATCACCGCTATTATCATCACAGCCGGATCAACCAGACGCTGCATCTGGTCAGCGCGGTCAGCTTTTTGGTCGCCTATGTGATGGTGTTTTTCGACCCGGCAATCGCCGCACTGATCGGCTGGCTGGTGTCGATGACCTCGCGCCAAGCAGGACATTTCTTCTTCGAGCCGCGGGGCTACGATCACGTCAACCAGGCCACCCATGAGCACAAGGAAGACATCAAGGTCGGCTACAACCTGCAGCGCAAGGTGGTGCTGATGGTATTGTGGGCCGCATCGCCGCTGGTTCTGTTCGTGAGCCCGACCCTGTTCGGGATTTTCGAGCCTGCAGCGGGCCTCGCCGATTTCGTCCGGCAGACCGCCAAAATCTGGCTGGCAATCGGTCTTGGCGGCCTTATCGCCCGCACCGTGCAGCTGTTCTTCATTCGCGACGTGCAGACCGGCTTGGTCTGGGCGACGAAAATCCTCACCGACCCATTCCACGACATCAAGCTCTACTACAAGGCCCCTCTTTATCTGCTGCGCGGCGAATTGATCGATCCAAACCACGGCAAGCACCGCCCGCACGAGGACGGTGCGGAGGAAGAGGAAGTCGCACTGCGGCCGATGTGAGCCAGGGACGCAGCACACGGCTGCAGCGCCAAGCCGGGCTTGCGCGAACTATGCCGCTATAGCGTTTTCTAGCGAAGTGGACACCGGTTCGCGTGAAGAAAACGCTTCAACGCAACAACTTAGAGTCTTTTCGCAATTCGAAGAAAAGCGAAAAGACTCTAGCGGGATGCAAAACGGCGGGCGATCAGTTCCTTCAGGATTGCCCGCTTCACCGACTTGTTGGTGGCCGACGGCGGCGTCCACCACCATCCGTCCCGCTCCATCTCGGCCGCGGCGGCGGTGAAACGATCCGCCACGGCCGCAAAATCCGCGTCGGTGTAATTGAGGCTGAAGATCAGGCGGCCGCTGCCGACCCAGCTCAGCGCCAGGCCATGGGCGCGCAAATAGAATTGCAGCATCCAATTGTAACGCGACGGACGCGCATAGAGTACGGTCCAGATCGTCGACAGATTGGCGACCTGCACCGGCAGGCCGGCCTCATTCATCCGCGCATTGAGCGCAGCGGCGCGGCGGTTCCAGGTTTCGTCGAGACCGTCATAGACGCCACGCAGTTCCGGCCCGTCGAGGCGCGTCAGGAACTCGTCCATCGCCGCCATCACATAAGGATGGGAGTTGAAGGTGCCGCGCGCGAAGCAGATATCGGCCGGCCGGTCATCGCGAAAGCGGCGCATCAAGTCGGCGCGGCCGCAGACCACGCCGACCGGCAGACCACCACCGAGCGTCTTGCCGTAGGTCACCATATCTGCCTTCACGCCGAAATACTCCTGGGCGCCGCCCCGCGCCAGCCGGAAGCCGACGAAGACTTCATCGAAAATCAGGACGATGCCGCGCTCGGTGCATACCTGCCGCAGCTTGCGCAGCCATTGTGCATAGGCATCGCGGTCGAAATGTGCACGACGACCGCCATCGACCAGCGCGGAATCGCCCGGCGCATTGGCGTTTGGATGCAGCGCCTGCAGCGGATTGACCAGGACGCAAGCGATGTTCCGGCGCGTGCGAAGCACATGCAGAGTCTTCTCCGACATGTCGCTCAGCGTATAGGTGTAGTCGGCCGGCACCGGATTGCCGATGCCGGGCTGCACATCGCCCCACCAGCCGTGATAGGCGCCGCACAGCCGCACGAGGTGGCTGCGCCGCGTATGATAGCGCGCCAGCCGCACCGCCTGCATCACCGCTTCGGTGCCGGACATGTGAAACGATACTTCGTCGAGACCGGAGATCGCCTTGAGCCGCCGCACATTGTCGACCACCACCGGATGCAGATTACCGAGAACCGGCCCGAGATCGCGGACCCGCTCGGCGCTCGTTGCGATGCAATCCTTGTAGAAGTCGTAGCCGAAAACGTTGACGCCGTAGGAGCCGGTCAGGTCGTAGAAATCGTTGCCGTCCAGATCGGTGACCGTCACGCCACGCGACGCCTGCACAAACGATCCGCCCTTCAGGTTCTCCCGTACCACGCGGCTGAACTGGAACGGCACGCGGTAGCGCGCGGTGAATTGCAGATCGGAAATGCCCTGCGCCGCCTCGGCGGTCATTTCGGCGGATTTAGCAAACCGCGCCCGGTACAGATCGGCGAGCCGGCCAAAGCTCTCGCGGCGGCGCGCCACAATATCGTCCGGTGCACCATCGGCGCTGAAGAAGCTTTTCTCATCGTATTCGTAGAAGGGGATGAAAGACGCCAGCCGCCGCGACATGCGGGCATGTCCTTCGAGCGAGCGATGCTTGGCGTTGGACAGATCGAGCCGGGCCTTGGCTTTGGGAAGCAAACCGGCGAGCGCCGCCGCACCGGCGGCGTAGAGAGCGATTGCGGCGTATGACGAATCCATGACCGCAGGCGGTTTAAGCACAGAAGAATACAGGATGATGACACAGCGCAGATCGATGCCGTCTCTGGGTGAGGAACTCAATTTCCTGCTCACCAACCGCATCCCGCGCCGCCTGGCGACGCAGTTCGTCGGCTGGCTCAGCAAGGTCGAGCAGCCGTTGGTTCGCGATATTTCAATCGGGGTGTGGCGGCTGTTTTCCAGGCTGGACCTGAGCGAGGCAAAGAAGACCAAATTCGTGAGCATGCACGATTGCTTCACGCGCGAACTGAAGGAGGGCGCGCGTCCGATCGACACCGATCCGGACGTCCTGATCAGCCCCTGCGATGGCATTGTCGGCGCCTGCGGCCACGTTGTCGACGGCCGGCTCTATCAGGCAAAAGGCCTGACCTATCGATTGGACGAGCTCGTTGGAGATGCGGACTTCGAAAAGACCTATCGAAACGGCTGCTTCGTTACCTTGCGGCTCACCGCCAGCATGTATCACCGTTTCCATGCGCCCTATGACTGCACGGTCGAGCAGGTGACCGCGATTTCCGGAGACACCTGGAACGTCAACCCAATTGCGGTCAAGCGCATCGAGAAACTGTTCTGCCGAAACGAACGCGCCGCAATCAGGACGAGATTATCCACCGGTTCGGTCGTAACCCTGGTTCCGGTCGCCGCCATCCTCGTTGCCAGTATCCGGCTTCATTGCCTCGATCTGACCCTGGGCATGCATTATCGCGGCGCGCGAAGGCTTGCCTGCAACGCCAAACTCGCCAAGGGCGAGGAGATGGGATGGTTTGAGCATGGCTCGACCATCATCGTATTTGCGCCCGAAGGCTTCGCGCTTTCGCCCGGCATCGAAGAAGGCGCCACCATCCGGATGGGACAGCCGCTGTTACGGCTGCCATAGGCCGCGCCCTAGAGTCTTTTCGCTTTTCTTCGAATCGCGAAAAGACTCTAGGGTGTTGCGTTGGCGCGTTTTCTTCACGCGAACCGGTGCCCACTTCGCTCGAAAACGCTTTAACGGCGGCGGGACCGCGGCGCGAACGGAAGGACGGCGGTGGTCCGCGGGAGCTTTATAGCGTCTTGAAGCGCGCCGAAATCGCCCCGCGCGTTCACGACGCTGGTCTGCGGGACCGGCGCCGGATCGAGGCTGCGAATGTCGGCATAACGAATCGCTCTGTAATTTCCGAAGCTATCGAGGATTTCGGCATAGTTGGAGCGGCAAATAATCCGTTCGGCGGCGACTGGCCCAGCTATCGTACCGATGATGACCGCCTCTCCGGTCCGGCTGCAGGCCGCAAGGGCCTTTTGCAGCCGCGTTACACGCACTTCATTCAACGAGATGACGGTGCTCATGACCTGATCCGTGGCTTTCCATGGCCCTTAACCCGGAAACTGAAAGGGGGTTCCAGCCTTGCGCATTCGTCTGGCGGACGCCCCGCCCGGTTCATTTGGCGCCGGCCTGTCCCGAGGGGTCCAGTCGCGGCAGCCAGCCGCACCGGCCGGATCGACGCGCGACAGGCCACGAAGGGCTGTCCGGACACTCTGCCCGGCAAGGCGAAAACCGGCGCAGCCGGCGACGGCTATCGACCTGGCATGAAGCGATGCGCTGTTAACCGCGTATTATCCTCAATCGGCGAGGAATGGCGTGTGACATCGTGGATGACGATTGGCGCTGCCATCAAGGTGTATCGCGCCAGCCGGTTCGGGTGATTGCCGTGCTCACTGCCGAGCAGAAGCCGCGATCGCTGAAGAACGCTTCAGTGAATCTGCGCGACCTGACCATTCTTGTGGCCGATCCCGGGACCTATACGCGCCGGGTGGTCTACGGAATGCTGCGCGGATTTGGCGCCAACCGCATTCTGGAGGCGGCCGATGCCGGTGATGTCCTTTCCGCTCTCATGCAGCAAAAGGTCGATATCCTGATCCTGGACGCCAAGCTGCCGCCGCAGGACGGGCTGGCCGTGACGCTGGCGATCCGGCGCAATCCGGACAGCGAAAACAGGACGCTGCCCATCCTGATCATGACCAGCGAAGCGCAGCAATCCACGGTCAAGGAAGCGCGCGACGCGGGCGCCAATATGGTGGTGGCCAAGCCGATGTCGCCGACCACGCTTTACGACCGGCTGGTCTGGATCGCGTTCGACCGCCGGCAGTTTATCGACTGCCCGACATATTTCGGACCGGACCGGCGTTTCAAGATCGAGGGCTATCCGACCGGCGTCGGCCGCCGCGCCAGCGACAAGAGTATCGAAGTCGCCGATGCCACCGAGCCCAACCTCGAACAGGACGACATCGACAGTCTGTTCCAGGCTGCGCGTGCAGGACAGAACGAATGAGCGGCAAAACCCCGCCCAATGTCCGGGTTTTCTCGGTCAAGACCCGCTTTCAGGAGCTGGCGCAGCGTCCCGGCGGCCTGCCGCGCGACATCGCGATCCAGCAGGCCGAAACCCAGATCGAGACCTTCAAGGCCGAATTCGTGGATTTCGTCGAGCAGGAACTGAATGAACTCACGCAGGCACTCCGTGAGGCCCAGGCCGGTCAGACCGATGAATACCGGATCGAACTGATCCACGCCCGCTGCCGGCAATTGCGGGACACCGGCACGACGATGGGCCTGACGCTTCTAACCTTCATTTCCGACAATCTCTGCCGGGTGCTGGATACCATCCGCAATGGCGCGCCCTACGACCGCGAAGTGATCGAGTGCCATATCGACGCCCTGTTTCTGGCCAAGCAAAAGTCCTATCGCCATGTCCGTCCGGAACAGGTTCCCGAGATGACGGACGGCTTGCACCGCATGCTGGAGCGCGCCAATCGCAGTCTGGCCGACAGGCAAGCCGGCTAGAGTCTTTTCGCTTTTCTTCGAATCGCGAAAAGACTCCAAGTTGTTGCGTTGGCGCGTTTTCTTCACGCGAACCGGTGCCCACTTCGTTCGAAAACGCTATAGACCACTTTCAAAACACCACGTCGATCTCGAGTTCGTCCTCGGAAGGTTCCGGCAGTGGCTGAAACACCGTGCCGAGTCCGTTTTCCAGCCGGTCGAGAAATCGCTCCTTCAAATCCGCCAGAACGATTTCGTGAATAACATCGCGTCCGAAAGGGGCGCGCGGCTCGCTGGTTTCGAGCGGAAGCGCCTGCGTCGAAGCGGCATAGCGCGCGAGGGCCCCGCTCAGCGCTTCGAATTCCTGCTTGAGGCGGTCGAAGCTCTGAAGGGTTACGATCAGTTCGCGGTCCGGCTTGCTGTCGCGCATCACGAGTTCTGTAACGCGCGCCACCGTATCCTCCAGTTCGCGCACATTGTCGAGAAACAGCGTCGCCAGCACACCGAGCAGGGCTGCGATTTCGGATAGCGCGCCGTCGGGCGCTGGAGCATTCCGCGTCGCGCTTTCGCCCTCCGAACTCACCGCAGCACCGACACTCATTTACGACAGCTTCCCCATCACCTGTTCAATTTTCTGACGCAGGACTTGGACAGTGAAGGGTTTGATGAGGTAGTTGTTCACGCCGGCCTGCGCCGCCTTGACCACCAGTTCCCGGTCGCCGCGACCGGTCAGAAGGATGAAGGGAACCCGGCGCACCACCGGATGTCCACGCACTGCGCGCAACAGGTCGAGGCCGTCCATCTGATCCATGTAATAGTCGGAAATGATCAGGTCGATCGGCTGCAGCGACGCAATCTCCATCGCCTTGATGCCGTTTTCCGCCTCGTGAATTTGGCGGATACCCATCTGTTCGAGGCTCATTGCCGTCATTTTTCGTACGCTTTCCTGATCATCAACGACCAGGACTTTAAGCGCCACTGCATTCGGCATCGTCGTTCTCCTCGTTCGGCAGGCGGCAATAAACCGGCCCGCCTTAAATCCCTGTTCAGGCGACCTTCGCAAATGTATTTTGTTTGGACTGCATTGCCGTCGAGGCCGACTCACCCGCCAGGTCCGACAGTTTCTCGACGTCCAGGATCAGCGCAACGCTGCCGTTGCCGAGGATCGTCGCGGCGGCGACGCCGGGCACCGGGCCGTAGCTTTCTTCGATACTCTTGACCACCACTTGCTGATGTCCGCACAGCTCGTCGGCCACGAGGCCGAGCCGGGTGCCGTCACCGGCATCGGTTATGATGACGACGCATTCGCCGGACAGGTCGGCCGAAGATCCGATATGCAGAAGGTCGCCCAGATAGACCAGCGGCACCAGATCGCCGCGCAGTTGCAGCATGCCGCGCGTGCCGACGAGATTGTTGATGCTTGAGCGCGGCGGCCGCAGGCATTCGACGATCATCGACATCGGCATGACGTAGGTCTCGCGGCCGACCTTGATGACCATGCCGTCCATGACGGCAAGCGTCAGCGGCAGCGAAAACTGGATGACGGTGCCCTTGCCGCGCACCGATTGCAGTGACAGCCGGCCGCCGATCTCCTGGATATTGGTCTTGACCACGTCCATGCCGACGCCTCGACCGGAAATGTCGGAGATCACGTCGGCCGTGGAGAAGCCGGGCATCATAATGAGGTTATTGATCTCGTCCTCGGAAAGCACGGCGTCGGGACTGACGAGGCCCTTCTCGCGGGCTTTCTGCAAAACCTTCTCGGTATTGATGCCGCCGCCGTCGTCGCTGACCTCGATGACGATCCGGCCGCCGCGATGGTCCGCGGAGAGACGGATGGTGCCTTCCTCGCTTTTGCCGGCGGCAAGCCGGACGTCCGGCGCTTCAATGCCGTGGTCGACCGAGTTCCGGATGATGTGCGTCAGCGGATCGGTCAGCCGCTCGATGATCGAGCGATCGACCTCGGTGGTTTCGCCCGCAAGTTCGATCCGGATCTTCTTGCCGACCTTGGCGGCGGTTTCGCGCACCAGCCGTGGCATACGCTGGAACACGGTGCCGACAGCCTGTGCGCGCATCGACATCAATCCGTCTTTCAGTTCGCGGGTATGATGCACCACCTCGTCGAGGATTTGGGAAAGACGGTCGCTCACTCCTTCCGGCAGGTCATGCACGATCTGGCCCAGCATGGCCTGCGCGATAACAAGTTCGCCGACGATATTGACGACGCGGTCGATCTTCTCGAGTTCGATGCGGGTGGTGGTCGCCTGCGGTTTCTGCGCCGGCCGGGCCGCCGTCGCAGGACGCTCCGCCGGAACCACCGGTGCCGCGGGCGACTTCTGCTCGGATCTTGGCGCTGGCGGAACGGGCGGCGCCTCCGGTACCGGCTGCGACGCAACGGCCGCCACCGGTTCAACCGGCGCTACCGGAGGCGCGGCAGCGACCACGGGAAGCGGCGCGGCCGGAGCAGCTTCAGCGACCGGATCGGCCGGGACACCGACGTCCGGGTGCGCCGCGGCGATTTCATGGATGGTGATCTCGCAGTCGCCGACGAAATCGAAAAGATCCTGGAGCTGTTCGCGCGTGGCCTCTGTTGTCAGGGTGCCGGCCCAGCTCAGATACGGAATTTCCGGCCTGAGCGAGATCAGGTCGGGCAAGCCCGACTGATCCGCCGTCAGTTCGAGTTGGCCGAGCTGACGCAACTGCCGGATCAGAAGCAGCGGATCGCTGCCGTTTCGCAGCATGTCCGGGCTCGGGCGGATCGCAATGTTGAAGCAGCGCTGTCCGGCCTCATCCGCAAAGGCGTCGGCTTTCACCGGCGTAAAATCGAGCCCGTCGAAATCTGCGATCTCGTCGTCGGCTGCCCCGTCGACGCGCACTGGAACGAAGTCCAGCCCCTCGAAGTCCGCGGGCGCTTCCTCCTCGCCCGCAGAATCGGTTCCTAGCAGCCGTTCCAGGGAATGCCGGCATTCATCGCCGAAACCTGACGGAATTTCGTCGCCTGCCCGTGAAATCTGCACGAGGTCGGACAGCACATCGCTTGATGCCAGCAGGACGTCCATGACATCAGTGGTCGTCGCGAGGTCGCCGCGCCGGACTGCGTCGAGCGTGGTCTCGAACACATGGGCAAACCCGACCAGCGCCTCGAAGCCGAAAATGCCCGCACCACCCTTCACCGAATGCACGGCGCGGAAGACCGCGTTGATCGTATCATCCGAGCCGAGTCCGTCGCGCATGTCGCTCAGGCCCTGCTCGATCAGTTGCATACCCTCCGCACATTCGTCGAAGAAGGTCTGCTTGAGTTGCTCCAAACTCGCCATCGGCGTCGTCCCTTCTTCCCTAGCAGGCCACCTTGCGGACCGTCGCGACCAGGCGTTCCGGGTCGAACGGCTTCACCAGCCAGCCGGTCGCGCCGGCCTCGCGTGCGATATTCTTCTTTTCGGCCTCGCTTTCGGTCGTGAGCACGAGGATCGGAGTGGTCTTGTGTTCCGGCCGCGCGCGCAGCTGGCGGACCACCTCGTAGCCGTCCATCCGCGGCATGTTGATGTCGGTGATGACCACATCGACATTCTCACGTTCGAGCAGGTCGACGCCCTCCTTGCCGTCGACCGCCTGGATTACATCGAAGCCTGCATCCGCCAGCGTCAGCATCAGCATGTCGCGCATGGTCTTGGAATCGTCGATCGTCAGGATTCTGATATTGCCGACCGAGGCCGCCGATTCCTCGATCACGTCCATCACCGGCGGCTCGGCAACAGCCGGCGCCTCGTCGGCAGCGGCGACCGCAGGTTCGGGCAATTCGCGCATGCCCTCGGCCCAGTCGAGACCGAGATCGGCAAAGGCGGCTACAAATGCATCGGATGGGTTATCGATCCACACATGCGAATCGCGCTTCGCCGCAAGCAGAATCTGGATGCATGGAAGCGTCAGCGCCTGGACGTCCGACGCATCGAGACGCACGCCGCCGGCCGTCTGTACCTGACGCAAAATATCCTGGTGCAGTCCGATTGCGGATGAAAGATCGAGGCTGCTCGGGAGCTTCATCGGAAACCTCTCAATTCATGCCTGAAAATCATCACTGCAAAATCTCCCCTCGCATCGTCCACTCATACGGCCTGCGCTACGCGATGAGCGGCCTGAGAATCAAACTTGCCCTCGTAGGCGTCGAGAATGGCGTCGGCGACCTGATTGAGCGAACACTGCCGCATCACGCCGCCGCGTTCGAAGGCAACATGAGGCATGCCGTAGATGAGCGACGATGCCTCGTCCTGCCCGATTGTCACGGCCCCGGCCTTTCGCATGTCGAGCATCCCATCTGCGCCGTCCTTGCCCATCCCGGTCAGGATGACGCCGATGCCGTTGCGGCCGACCACACGGGCCATTGAGCGAAACAGAACATCGACAGAGGGGCGGTGGCCGCTCACGGCGGCACCGTCGTCCAACGCGCAGCGATACTCGGTTCCGGCCTTGACCACCTGAAGATGGTGCGAGCCCGGCGCGATATAGACATGGCCCGGCTCGATGACGTCGCGATCGGCTGCCTCCGTCACCGTCATCGGGCATTCGCGGTTGAGACGCTGGGCGAAAGCTGCGGTGAAGCGCGGCGGCATATGCTGGGTGATGACGATCGGCGGACAATCGGCGGGCAGGTTCATCAGAACGACCTTGAGCGCCTCGACGCCGCCTGTGGATGCGCCGATTGCGACGATCTTGCCGTTGGGCCGTACCGGGCGAGCCGACTTTCGCATCGGCGCTGGCGCCATGGCCGCGCGGGTGGCGATCTTCGTGCGAGCCGCCGCCTTGACTTTCGCCTGCAATTCACCGGCCAGGGCGGCCAGGGCGTGCGCGGCATCGGTGGAAGGCTTGGCGATGAAGTCAACGGCGCCGATCTCCAGCGCTTCGAGCGTAATGTCTGCCCCGGCCTGGGTCAGGGTCGAAATCATGATCACCGGCATGGGCCGCAGTGTCATGATCTTGCGCAGGAAGGTGATGCCGTCCATGTGCGGCATCTCGACATCGAGCGTGATCACATCGGGATTCAACGCCTTGATACGCTCGCGCGCGACGAACGGATCGTCGGCAGTCCCCACCACCTCGATCTCGGGATCGGCCGACAGAAGCGTCGTCAGCAACTGCCGTATCAGCGCTGAATCGTCGACGATCAGGACTCGTACCGGTTTGCGCATGTTCGGCCTCTAATTGTCAAACAAGTCAATTTCGCCTGCAGGTGCCCGCGTCTGCAGGCGCTTTGCGTGTTCGATCTCGTCTCGGGCAACCGCGCCGGACGCATCGCGGCCGAGCAGACGACGCACCACGCGACCGGTCGCCGGCGAATAGTGAATGCGGCGCGGGAAACGGCCGCCAAGGTCCTGCGCCACGCAGCGCAGGCGTTCCGCCTCCAGATACCGGAGCGCGAATTGCGCATTGTCGGTGCCGACGGCGATATTGCTTTCGGTGACGTTGCCGCCGCCAAACACCTTGATTTCCAGGGACTCGCGCGAACAGCCCATCTTCATCAATTCGTTGATGAGCTTTTCCATCGCGAAATTGCCGAAACGGGTCGATTCCGGATCGCGGCCCCAGCCGCCGGTTCGGCCCTGCGGCAACATGAAATGGTTCATCCCGCCGATGCCAAGACGAGGGTCGCGAATGCACGCTGCGACACAAGAACCAAGCACGGTGACCAGCGTCTCGTCCGCCTTGTCCGTGACATAGAATTCGCCCGGAAAAACCTTCACCATCCAGGTGCCGGCGGACGCATCGTAGAACCGGCGCCCGCCCGGCGAGCCCACGTCCGGTCTCGGCGGCGTCTCGATGCCCCGGACCGCTGCCGCAACGCTCATGCCTTCCTCCGGTATGTCGTGCGGCCAACAAGCTGCAGTTCCGAATGTGTTCCGTGAAACGATTCCGAATGACCGATGTACAGAAATCCGCCTGGCTTGATATGCTGGATGAACCGGTCGATCAGCGCGGTCTTGGTCGGGTTGTCGAAATAGATCATCACGTTGCGGCAGAAGATCGCGTCAAACTTGCCGCGAAAGGGCCATTGCTCGATCAGATTGAGCCGCCGGAACACGATCAGTGAACGGATGCTCTCGGCCGCGGCGAGACTTTCCTTGCTGCCGTCGCCGACCGGTTCGAAATAGTCGAGATAAGGACGCGGCACGCTCTCAAAGGCATTCAGCGGGTAGATGCCCCTCGCCGCCTTTCCAAGCACATCGGTATCGATGTCTGTCGCAAGAATACGGACATCCAGCCGGGCGCCGCTCGGAATTTCCCGCCGCAGTACGGCGGCCAACGTATAGGGTTCCTCACCCGTCGAGCAGCCTGCCGACCAGACCCTGAGGCGGCCATCGCCCCGCCGTTGCCCGTTGATGAAGGGAACCGCGACCTGACTGCGGAAATGGTCGAAGTGATGCGACTCGCGGAAGAACTTGGTGAGATTGGTCGAGATCGCATTGATGAAGCTCTCCAGTTCACCTGCGTTCTCCGCGAGGTAGGCGCGGTACTCCTTGAATGCGGTGAAGCCGAGCGCACGGAGACGCCGCGAAACGCGGGTATAAACCAGATTGCGCTTGCTCTCGGACAAGGCAATGCCGGCATGCTCGCGCGCGAGTTGCACGAGGCTTCGGAAATCCGCGTCGGAGAAGGCGAATTCCCGGGCCGGCTCGTTCGCTGCCAGGTCGCCGAGCGCGACGGCCGTGGCAGTATTGTGCACCTGTCGCGCCATGTGAGGCCTAGAACTCTTCCCAATCCTGATCCGAAGCCGTGGCCAACGCGGTGTTGCCCTGCGTCATGGGCCTTGAAGCGGTGCGGGCGCGCGGCGTAGCCGCTCTCGGAGCCGCAGACTTCGGCCGCGCCGCTGCGGGCTTGACCAAGCCGTCGCCGCCGATTCGGAATTTCGCAACCTGCTCGTTCATCGATTGAGATTGCTCCTCCAGGGCCTTGGCGGCGGAAGCATTCTGCTCGACAAGCGCCGAATTCTGCTGGGTCACTTCGTCCATCTGCGACAGGGCGATATTGACTTGGCCGATTCCGGTCGATTGCTCGCCGCTGGCGGTGGCGATGTCGGCTACGATCTCCGCAACCTGGCGGATCGATCCGACGATTTCCTCCAGAGCCGCACCGGCCTTGTTCACGAGCTCGACGCCCTCCTGAACCTGGACTGATGAATTGCCGATCAAGTCCTTGATGTCCTTGGCGGCCTGCGACGAACGCTGCGCAAGACTGCGGACCTCGGACGCGACCACGGCGAAACCGCGACCGGCTTCGCCCGCCCGCGCCGCTTCAACCGCGGCATTCAGAGCGAGCAGGTTGGTTTGCCGGGCAATTTCGTCGATGACGCCGATGATGTCGGATATGCGGTTCGAGCTTTCTTCGATCCGCGCCATCGCATCCACGGCCTGGGACACCACCGCGCTGCCGCGGTCCGCCACGCCCTGCGTTTCCACCGCGAACTGGCTGGCCTGCTGCGCATTCTCGGCATTCTTCCGCACGGTCGTCGAAATTTCTTCCATCGACGCCGAGGTTTGTTCGAGGCTCGCCGCCTGCTCCTCGGTGCGTTGCGAGAGGTCGGCGGTCGACGTTGCGATTTCGGCAGCGGTGCTGGCGACGTCTCGCGTCGAGGCGGCGATCGCGCGCATCGTCTCCTCGAGCTGAGCAACCGTGGCGTTAAAATCGTCGCGCAACTGGATGTAGCTTTCGGTGATGCCTTCATTCAGGCGCGTGGTCAGATCGCCGGCCGCCACTTGAGCAAGGCCGGTCGCCAGGGCGCGGACCACGGCCGCCTGCTCTTCGGCAATCCGCGCCTGCTCTCTGGCATTACGCTCACGATCGCTTTCGCTCTGCCGGCGCTGTTCTTCGGTCTGACCTTCAAGCCGCCGCTTCTCAACCTCGGCATCGCGGAACACCAGGACGGCGCGTGCCATCTTGCCGATTTCATCAGCACGATTCTCGTCGGGCACGACGATGTCCACACGGCCTTGGGCAAGCTCGCCCATGGTGCCGACCAACTGATTGAGCGGACGCACCACGCCACGCCAAATCGTCAGGATGCCGAAACCGGCAATCACAAGACCCAGAAGCCCGAGAACGGCCATGATGATGGTCGTGCGGTACATGTCCGCCTCGATCATCTTGTGGCCTTGCGCAGCCTGTTCCGCGTAGATGCGGGCCAGACCCTCAAGATCCTTATTCAGGGCTGTGCGCACGTTGCGATTGGCGTCGTTGTCGCCCCATTCGCGACCCGCCGCCGGGCTGACTTCCGTGCCGAGCCGGACCAGCTCGCGCCGGAATTCCTGGAATTGCGCAATGCGCTTCGAGAATGCGTCGAACTGCTCGCGATCGCCCGCACCGACGACCTTCTGCCATTCCTTGACGAGCGCCCCGATCTCGTCGTTGAATCGCAGCAGTCCCGTCCCGAAGCGCTTCGCGGTCGCGGTATCCGGAGACATATAGATGCCGCGGGATTCCATCACGACCGCATAGATCAGGCTATTGACCCGCTCGACGTTGCGGGCGCCGATCGAAGCAATTTCAATCTCCTTCTCACGTTCCATGAACGAACGGGAGTTGAAGACCGATACAAGAGCCAGCACCGCGATGATCACCGTCATCGCCGCAAACAAACTATAGAGTTTCGTCGAGATCGAGAGCTGTGGAATTTTGAACATCGTCTGGCCTTTGGCTTTCGGCTAGTTGGCTTGGACGCGATCGGAATCGCTTTGCGGAACGGAAAGAAGATTGTGCAGGTCGATGAGCGCAATCATTGACGTATCCACGGTGACCAGCCCGGAAAGAAAATCGATCCGGGAGGCCTGCGCGATTTTCGGGACCGGCTGAACCTGGGCAGGCTCAAAGGAAACGATGTCGAGCACGCGGTCGGCGAGAAGTCCGACCTGCCGCGTACCGACCTGCACGATAATCACCACATGAATGGGCGAAGCGTCGGTAAGGCCCTGGCCGAAACGGCAGCGCAGGTCGATGATCGGCACGATCGCGCCGCGCAGGTTCAGCACCCCGCGCACGGCATCCGGCTGACGTGGCAAATGGGTGATCTCGGACCACCCTTTGATCTCGCGCACCGCCATGATGTCGACCCCATATTGGTCGTTATCGATGGCAAAGCTGATGATCTGGGTCGGCACTGTCGCAGCGCGCGCCGCTGCCGCGGGCTGAAAATCAGTCGCGTTGGAAAATTCGGGCGCCGCCTCTGCCTGATTCGGACTGGGATTCATTGCGCGTAACCGATGCTCGTAACCCTCTTTCTGAGGCCAGTTCGAAGACGTCCGACGGATGAACGAACGGGAGGACGGAGCAACCGCGCAGGCTCAGAGCGTGGGAGGAAGGAAACCGCTAAATTGCGCTGTGAAACTGCAGCAAAAACTTTAGGAAACGGTAAACTACGACCGTCCCGTGGGGCTTGCAGCGGCGCGCGGTTCAGCCAAGGCGGCTGAAGTGAAAGCGCAGGAAATCCACCAGGATCTCGACGCGCGCCGGACGCGGTGCACCGGGCGGCGTGACGAGGTGCAGCGCAATCTCAGGCAGCGACCAGCCCTCCAGCACCGGCACAAGATTCTGCTGCGACAGCGAATCCCGGACCAAGAATACCGGCTGGACCGCGATTCCCTGTCCGGCGAGCAAAGCTGGCATCAGCGCGTCGGCATTGTTGGCCCGCAATGGACCCGTGGTTCGCACCGCAACCTCCTCGCCTGCCGCGTTCGAAAAGCGCCAGACATCTGCCGCGGGCAGATAAGCGTAACCGAGGCAGGCATGAGCTGCGAGGTCTCGCGGATGCCGGGGTGTTCCGTGCGCTTTCAGATAAGCGGGCGCAGCGACGGTCACCCGGGGCACGGCGCAGAGTCTGCGTGCCAGCAGGGACGAGTCCGCGAGCGCCGCGATTCGCAAGGCGGCGTCGAAGCCCTCCCCGATCAGGTCGACGGCCGCGTCGCTGAGATGCAGATCGACCGACACCTCCGGATATTGGGCGAGGAATTCCGGCAGGACCGGCGCCACCTCGCGCAGCCCGAATGACATCGGCGCCGCCAGCCGCACCAGACCGCGCGGGACCGCGGACTGCGCCTGGGCCTCGCTCTCGGCGGCTTCCGCTTCTGCCAGCATCCGCGAGGCCCGTTCCAGCAAGGTCCGGCCCCCATCGGTCAAAGCAAGCCGGCGGGAGGTCCGGTTGAACAGCCTGGTTCCAAGCCTTTCCTCGAGCCGGGCAACCGCCTTGGATACCGTGGGTTTGGACAAGCCGAGTTCGGCGGACGCCGCCGAAAACGAGCGCAATTCGGCGACTTTGGCGAAAATGGCGAGACCTTCAAGATCTGGCATCATGTAATAATCGGAAACAATAGATTTCCTCAGTTTCTATTTATTTGCACCGATCGGTCAATATGTTGCGGGGCGAAACGGCGCCGATCCCAGGCGCTCTGTTTGGCAACATCGAGGACCAACCATGACCGCCAGCACCCGACACGGCATCCACCATGTCACGGCGATCGCCGGTCCGGCGCAGCGCAACCTCGACTTCTACACGCGCATCCTGGGCCTGCGCTTGGTCAAGAAGACCGTGAATTTCGACGACCCCGGCACCTACCACTTCTATTTCGGCGACGAGGCCGGTTCGCCCGGCACCATCCTCACCTTTTTTCCGTGGGAGTATGTGGCGGCGGGACGGCTCGGCGTCGGCGAGACGCAGGAGACGGTGTTCCGCGTGCCGGAAGGTGCGATCGGCTACTGGACCCATCGCTTCATCGAGAAGGGTGTCGCCCATGACAGCCCGGCACGCCGGTTCGGCGAAACCATCGTGTCGTTTCGCGATCCGGACGGCATGCGGCTGGCGCTGATCGGCGTGCCCGGCATCGAGTCCGAACCGGCATGGAGCGGCGGCGATGTGCCTGCACAATTCGCCATGCGCGGCTTCCACAGCGTCAAGCTGCTGCTGAAGGACGCCGCGCCGACCGGTGCGATCCTGACCGATGTGCTCGGCTTCAGCGAGGTCGGGCGCGAAGGCCAGATCGTGCGCTACAAGGCTGGCGCCACTGGCATCGGCGGCATCGTCGACATCCACGAGGCGGGCGCGTTCCTGCCCGGCCGCATGGGCGGCGGATCGGTCCACCATATCGCGTTCCGCGCCGCCGACGATGCCGAAGAACTCGCAATGGCCAGGAAACTCGCCGAAAACCACGGCCTCCAGACCACAGAGCAGCGGGACCGCAACTATTTCCGGTCGGTCTATTTCCGCGAGCCCGGGGGTGTGCTGTTCGAAATCGCGACCGATGCCCCGGGCTTTGCGATCGACGAGCCCGTCACTTCTCTTGGTCGGTCGCTCAAGCTGCCGCCAGCTTACGAAAACCGGCGGCGCGAGATCGAGCGGGGTTTGCCGGAACTTGCCTGACGATTGCTTCTCCTCCCGCCCCACCCGGCGGGAGGAGCCTGCATTGCAAACGATTGCGGCCCTGCCCGCCACCAAGGCCTCCAGCAATAACGTCACACACCAAAGCGAGGACAACGCAGAGCCCGCGTTCAGGTTCAGCGGCTCACCGGCGGCACAGGCTCGCGGTGGCGCAGACGGCGCGGCTCGCACAGCGCGGCTCAGATGATGGCGTGGCGGACCTTGGCGGACACCCATTCGCTGAGCAGGACGGTGGCAAGGATCACCAGCAGCAGCAGACTGACCTGCGTCCATGCGAGCGTGGACAGCGACGCTTCGAGATTGAGGCCGATGCCGCCGGCGCCGACCAGCCCGACCACCGAAGACTCGCGGATATTGATGTCCCAGCGGAATACGCTGATGCCGGCAAAGGCCGGCATGATCTGCGGCACGATGCCGTAATCCATGACCTGCGCGGACGACGCGCCGGTCGCCTCGATCGCCGCGACCTGCGAGGTATCGATCTCCTCAATCGCCTCGTAGAGCAGCTTGCCGATGAAGCCGATCGAGCGCAGCGCAATCGCCACGATCCCGGCCAGCACGCCGGGACCGAGAATGGTGACCAGCAGCAGCGCCCAGATCAGCGAATTGATCGAGCGCGAGGACACGATGATCAGGAGTGCCACCGGCCGCACCAGAAGGACGCTTGGCGTTGTGTTTCGCGCGGCGAGAAACGCCACCGGCACGGCGATCAGGATCGCAAGCAGCGTGCCGAGCGTGGCAATGGCCAGCGTATCCCAGAGCGGCCGCCACAACTCGTTCATGTAGGACCAGCGCGGCGGCACCATGCGCGAGCCGATATCGGCGGCCTGTTTCGGCGCATCCCAGACGAAGGCCCAGATCGTGTCCTTCGTCATGACCTGCCAGGAAAACACGAACAGCGCGACCAGAAGCAGCCAGCCGAACCAGCGCACAATGTCCTGCCGCGGCGTCCTGCGCCGCCACGCGGGCGATCCTGCGCTGTTGCGGGACACCGGCATCACTGGATCGCCTTGCGGATGAGGCCGGAAGAATATTCGCAGACCATCACGATCGCGATAATGAGGATCAGCACGGCGGCGGCGGTGTCGTATTCGTAGCGGCTGAGCGAGGTGTTCAGCGTCGCGCCAATGCCGCCGGCCCCGACGATGCCGACTACGGCGGATTCGCGAAAGTTGATGTCGATGCGGTAGAGCGACAGCCCGATCAGCCGCGGCATCACCTGCGGCTGGACCGCGTAATTGACAAGCTGCGCCCATGACGCGCCGGTGGCGCGGATTGCTTCGGCCTGCGCGGGATCGATATCCTCGATGTCTTCGGCCAGAAGCTTGGCGAGAAAACCGATGGTTGCGAAGGATAGCGTGAGGAAACCGGCGAACGGCCCGAAGCCGACCATGGCGACAAACAGGATGGCGATGATGACTTCCTGGAAGGTGCGGGACACCGCGATGACGCCCCGGCACACGAGATAGACAGGCATCGGCGACAGATTGCGTGCAGCACCGATGCCGATCGGAATCGAGATCAGGACACCGACCACCGTCGATGTGACGGTCATGGTCAGGCTTTCCTGCATGCCTTGCGCGATGTCGGTCCAGCGGTCGGTAAAGTTCGGCTGCAGGAAGCCGCTCAGAAGGCGCAGGCCGCGCGCGGCGCCTTCGGTGACCCGCGCCCAGTTCACGTCAATGGCGCCGACTGCGACCACGACATAAAGCAGCGCGCCGCCATAAATCGCCCATCGCAAGGCGGCGCTGCCGATCAGCGGCGGCTTTCGCCAGACTGAAGGATAGCGCGCCGGATTCGCCGTGTCGGTCATTGCCTTAGACCGCGACCGGCAGCTTCATTTCGTGGCCATGCGGCGCAGCGTCGTCATCATGGGCGGCAGTCGCCGTCCAGTCTTCCTCGCCGTAGATTGTGGTCAGCACATCCGGCGTCAGGCCATCGGCCCGGCCGTCATAGACGATCTCTCCGGAACGCAGGCCGACGATGCGCGGCAGGAACATCTGCGCCAGCATCACGTCATGGATGTTGACCACCGCGGCAAGGTTGCGCTCCTCGCAGATTTCGCAGATCAGCCGCATGATCTGGCGCGAGGTTTTGGGATCGAGGCTCGCGGTCGGTTCATCGATCAGGAGGAGTTCCGGCTCCTGCTGCAAGGCGCGTGCGATGCCGACGCGCTGGCGCTGGCCGCCGGAGAGCGCATCGGCGCGCTTGTCGACATGATCAAGGAGGCCGACGCGATCAAGTGTGGCGAACGCATTGCGCACGTCAGCCGGCGGATAGCGGCGCAGGAAGCTCCGCCAGAACGGCACATAGCCGAGCCGGCCGGACAGCACGTTTTCCATCACCGTCAGCCGTTCGACCAGGGCGAATTCCTGGAAGATCATGCCCATGCGGCGGCGCAGCTTTCGCAATTCCGAGCGGCCGACGCCGGTGATCTCGCGATCATTCAGAAAGATGCGGCCCGCCGTGGGTTCGACGAGCCGGTTGATGCAGCGGATCAATGTGGACTTGCCGGCGCCGGACGGACCGATCAGGCCGATCACCTGGCCGGCCGGCACCGCAAGATCGACGCCTTTCAGCGCCATGTCGCCGGTCTTGTAACGCTTGACCAGCCCCTCGATACGAAGCATGCGCTTCAATCAACCCTTGCAGTCGTATTTGATGCCCATTGCGGCGTCGATTTCGCGCACCGCCTGCCAGTGATCCTTGTAGTTGATCGGCAGGAATTTCTGCATCGGCGGATTGGTCTTGCCGAATTCCTTCGCAAGCTCCGAACCCTCCCACGGGAAGGTGAAGAAGGCTTCCTTCACTTTTTCGGCCAGTTCGGGCTTGAGATTATAGACATAACCGTAGCCCGTGGTCGGGAAGGTCTTCGACTTGTAGATGGTGACGATCTGGTCTTTCTTGACCACGCCGCGCTCGAACATGCGATGCATCACTTCGTTGGCGAT
>NZ_JBKBVB010000066.1:0-24156 GCF_046289595.1 Pseudorhodoplanes sp. | reverse complement strand
CTGGGTCTGCGCCCGGCCGAGAAGGCGGCGGCGTGATGTTCTCCGGTCGTTCCCGGCGAGCCGCCGAAGGCGGCGCCACCCGGAATCCATACACACCGGCGGTGGTTATGGATTGCGGGTCCGCGAACTTCGTTCGTGCCGCGGAATGACGAGGCGCATCGGAAAAGGCAATGTCAAAGTCAGTTCAACGATCCAAAACCGAATCCACGCTCCGTTCCCTCGCGTCCGACCGCATTCTCCTCCTCGACGGCGGCATGGGGACGATGCTGCAGCAGCACAGATTCGACGAGGCCGCGTTCCGCAACACGCGCTTCAAGGACTGGCAGCACGATGTGCGCGGCAACAACGATCTCTTGTCGCTGACCCAGCCCGACGCCGTGCGGGAAATCCATCTCGCCTATTTTCAGGCCGGGGCGGATATCGTTTCGACCAACACGTTCTCCTCCACCGCGATCGCGCAAGCCGATTACGGCATGGAGAGCCTTGTTCCCGAACTCAACCGCGTCTCGGCGCAACTCGTGCGCGAAGCAGCCGAAACGGCGCAAAAGCGCGATGGTCGGCCGCGCTATGTCGCCGGTGCGATGGGACCAACCAACCGCACCGCCTCGATTTCGCCGGACGTCAATAATCCGGGCTTCCGCGCGGTCTCATTCGATGAGCTGAAGGCGGCCTATGCCGAACAGGCGGCGGCGTTGCTCGACGGCGGCGTCGACATCCTTTTGGTCGAAACCATCTTCGACACGCTGAACGCCAAGGCGGCGCTCTACGCCATCGCCGAACTCGAAGAGGCGCGCGGCGAGAAAATCCCGGTGATGATCTCCGGCACCATCACGGACCTCTCGGGGCGTATGCTCGCGGGCCAAACGCCCGAAGCGTTCTGGAACTCGATCCGCCACGCGGAGCCGCTCTCGGTCGGGCTCAATTGCGCACTCGGCGCCAAGGAAATGCGCGCGCATATCGCCGAGCTCTCGCGCGTCGCCGACACCCTGATTTGCGCCTATCCGAATGCCGGTCTGCCGAACGAATTCGGCCTCTACGACGAGAGCCCGGAGCACATGGCCGGGCTGCTGTCGGAATTTGCGGCCTCCGGTCTCGTCAATATCGTCGGCGGCTGCTGCGGCACGACGCCGGAGCATATGCGGGCGATCGCGCTCGCGGTGGCCGACAAGACGCCGCGCGCAATACCCGTAATCGAGCGGCGGCTGCGCCTCTCCGGGCTCGAGCCGTTCACGCTGACGGCGGACATTCCGTTCGTGAATGTCGGCGAGCGCACCAACGTTACCGGCTCGGCCAAATTCCGCAAGCTGATCACCGCCGGCGACTATACCGCGGGCCTCGCCATCGCCCGCGACCAGGTCGAGAACGGCGCGCAGATCATCGACGTCAATATGGACGAGGGCCTTCTCGATTCGCAGAAAGCCATGGTGACGTTCCTCAATCTGATCGCGGCCGAGCCCGACATCGCCCGTGTGCCGATCATGATCGACTCGTCCAAGTTCGAGGTCATGGAAGCCGGCCTGAAATGCGTGCAGGGCAAATGCGTGGTCAATTCGATCTCGCTGAAGGAGGGCGAGGCGGCCTTCATCCATCATGCGAAGATCGTGCGGCGCTATGGCGCTGCCGTGGTGGTGATGGCGTTCGACGAGCAAGGCCAGGCCGATACGCTCGACCGCAAGACCGCGATCTGCGAACGCGCCTACGACATTCTCGTCAACAAGGTCGGCTTTCCGCCGGAAGACATCATTTTCGATCCGAATATTTTCGCGGTCGCGACCGGCATCGAGGAGCACAACAATTACGGCGTTGCCTTCATCGAAGCGGCGCGCTTCATCCGCGAAAAGCTTCCGCACGCGCATGTCTCGGGCGGCGTCTCCAATCTCTCCTTCTCGTTCCGCGGCAACGAGCCGGTGCGCGAGGCGATGCACTCGGTGTTTCTCTACCACGCCATCAAGGCCGGCATGGACATGGGCATCGTCAATGCCGCGCAGATGGCGGTCTATGACGATCTCGATCCGGAACTGCGCGAGGCCTGCGAGGACGTGGTGCTCAACCGTCGCGAGGATGCGGCGGAGCGCCTGCTGGACATCGCCAAACGGTTTTTCGGGCAGTCCCGGGAGAAGCAGGAAGCCGATCTCGCCTGGCGGGAATGGCCGGTCGGCAAGCGTCTGTCGCATGCCCTCGTTCACGGCATCACCGATTTCATCACGGTGGATACCGAGGAAGCGCGGCAGGCTGCGGCGCGCCCGCTCGATGTGATCGAAGGTCCGCTGATGGACGGCATGAACGTGGTCGGCGACCTGTTCGGCTCCGGAAAGATGTTTCTGCCGCAGGTCGTGAAGTCTGCGCGGGTGATGAAGCAGGCGGTCGCGTACCTGATGCCGTTCATGGAAGCCGAGAAGGCCTCGAACGACAAGGGCCAGAGCAATTCCGCCGGCAAGGTGCTGCTTGCGACCGTCAAGGGCGACGTCCACGACATCGGCAAGAACATCGTCGGCGTCGTGCTTCAGTGCAACAATTACGAGGTGATCGATCTCGGCGTCATGGTGCCGGCGGCGAAGATTCTGGAGACCGCGCGGCAGGAGCAGGTCGATATCATCGGCCTGTCCGGCCTGATCACGCCCTCGCTCGACGAAATGTGCCATGTTGCGGCCGAGATGGAGCGGCAGAATTTCGATCTGCCGCTTCTGATCGGCGGGGCGACCACCAGCCGGGTGCACACCGCGGTCAAGATTCATCCGAATTACCGCAAGGGTCAGGCAGTTTACGTAACCGACGCGAGCCGCGCGGTCGGCGTTGCGCAGTCGCTGATGTCGAAAGAGACGCGGGCCGCCTATGTCGAAAATACCCGTGCCGAATATGCGCAGATTGCCGCCGCGCATGCGCGCGGGCAGGACGACAAGAAACGGCTGACGCTTGCGGACGCGCGCGCCAGGTCGCTAACGCTCGATCCGGACGTAGCGCTCGCACCCAGGCCGCAATTCCTTGGCACTCGGGTGATCGAGGATTATCCGCTGGCAAAGCTTGTCGATTACATCGACTGGACGCCGTTCTTCGCTACCTGGGAACTCACCGGACGCTATCCGCAGATCCTGCACGACGAGAAATACGGCGAAGCCGCGCGCTCCTTGTTCGCCGATGCGCAGGCGATGGTGAAGCAAATCGTCGACGAGCAATGGGTGCAGGCCTCGGCGATTGTCGGGTTCTGGCCGGCGACGCGCGACGGCGACGACATCCGCGTGTTCGACGAGAAGGGCGAGGCGCAGATCGCGACCTTGCACGGTCTGCGTCAGCAGATCGCGCGCCGCGACGGCCGCCCCAATGTGTCGATCGCCGATTTTGTCGCTCCGGCGAGCGGTGCGCCGGTCGATCATGTCGGCGCTTTCGTGGTGACCGCGGGCATCGGCGAGGACGTCATTGCCACGCGCTTCAAGCGCGCCAACGACGATTACTCGGCCATCATGATGTCGGCGCTGGCCGACCGGCTTGCTGAAGCTTTTGCCGAACACCTGCATGAGCGTGTTCGCAAGGAGTTCTGGGGTTATGCACCGGACGAAAGCCTGACGCCGGCGGAGCTGATTGCGGAAAGCTACCAGGGCATCCGGCCGGCGCCGGGCTATCCGGCGCAGCCCGATCACACCGAAAAGGAGACGCTGTTCCGCCTGATCGGAGGCAACCGGATCGGCGTGAATCTCACGGAGAGCTTTGCGATGTGGCCGGGCGCCTCGGTCTGCGGGCTCTATTTCAGCCATCCGCAGAGCCATTATTTCGGTGTCGGCAAGATTGAGCGCGACCAGGTCGAAGACTATGCGCGCCGCAAGGGCTGGAGCGTGGAGGAATGCGAGCGCTGGCTCGCACCGATCCTTAACTACAATCCCGGCGCGACCGCTAATGCGCAGGCGGCTTAACCGAGGCGCGTCATCCTCCGGCGATTGACTTGACGCCGGCACCCGGCAATCTCCGCGTATGGGGAAGAATGCCAGTCGCGCCGCCAGGCCTGTATCGAAGCGGGCTGCCCGCGCGAAAAAAAACCGCGATTACCATTTGCCGCCGGGCGTGGCGCGCCAGTCATTGCTGCAATCGGCGATCCGGCTTTTGAACGAGCGAGGCATGGGCAACGTGTCGCTGAACGACGTCGCCCGCGAAGCCAAGCTCAATCCAGCGCTTGTCACCTATTATTTTGGCAGCAAGGACAATCTGTTCCAGGCGGTGGTTGAGCAGGTCGTCGGCGAATGGCGCGCCGAGGTCATCGCCGCTGTGCCCGAAGATGCAGGTCCTGAAGATGCATTGCGGCTCCGCGCACGCGCGACGATGCATTTCCTTCGCCGCTATCCGTACCTGACGCGGCTGATCATGCATCAGATGATGACGGTCAAGTCGAAGGAATCGCGGTTTTTTATCGAGAACTTCGCTCGCATCAATTTCGAGGAGCATACGGCATTGCTGCGGAAAGGCGCCGAAGCCGGCATATTCAGGCCGGTCGACCCGCTGTTCTACTTCGCGCATTACGTTGCGATCGGCGACCTCTATGCCAACCTGCGGCCGATGATGGAGCGGCTCGGCGGCAAGGCCGAAAATGACGACGCCCGCTTCGAAGCCTTTGTCGAAGCCATGATCGAGATGCTGATCTACGGCATCGCGGCCAAACCGAAGAAATCGGCCAAATTGCGGTGAGCGGCCCGCATCGCGGGCCGGGCCGTTGTCGCTTGACCTCAATTTAAATGACCATATAAATTATGACCGAAGCCGGGAGGAAAGGCTTGCGGTCTCTCAACTGGTCGCTGTCGCAGCCGCATGGCGGCGTCACCCATGAGCGCGAATTACGAGTTCCGCTGTCGGACGGGATCTCACTGCATTGCGCGGTGACGCGGCCCTCGGCACCCGGCCGTTATCCGGTGCTGCTCGGCGTCCATGCCTATTCCATGGCGGATCAGTTCACCGACCTGATGCCGGAAGGCATGAGCCACAAGCGCGGCCATATGGAAGCGGGCGACAGTGTCTTCTTTGCGCGCCGCGGCTATGCGCATGCGGTCGTGAATATCCGCGGTACCGGCAAGTCGGAGGGGGTGTTCGGAAATCTCGACCCGCGTGCCATTGCCGATATCGGCGAAGTGGTGGAATGGCTTGCGTCACGGCCTTGGGCGAACGGCCGCGTCGGCATGACCGGCGTATCCTATTTCTCGATCGTCTCGCAGCGCGTCGCAGCATTGGCGCCGCCGTCTCTGCGCTGCATCTGGGCTCCCTATGGCTGGAACGATGCCTACCGCGATCGCTATTACCACGGCGGCATTCTCTCCTACGGCTTCATGCGCGGTTGGCTCCGCAATGTCGCCGGCATGGAGATGGGCGCGGAGCGGCTGGCGCTGATGCGCTCGCCCGCGATGCGCAGCGCGATCGAAGAGCTGCGCGCCGATCCCGAGATCGCAAACGTGCCATTTCTCGCCGAATGCCTCGCTGCGCCGGAAGCCGGCACCAATCCGCTGATGGTGGAAATCCTGGCGCACCGTTTCGACGGACCGTTCTGGCGCGAACGTTCGGTGGATTTCGCAAAGGCGATCGACGTTCCGGCCACGCTCGGCGGCTGCTGGGGAATTTACGGATTGCATCTGCCGGGTGCGTTCCGCGGTTTTGAAAATTGGCGCGGCCCCAAGCGTATGCTGATCGGGCCGCCGGTCTATCTCGACCGTCCGGTTTATCAATATCAGTACGATCAGTTGCGCTGGTTCGATCACTGGCTGAAGGATAACGATACCGGCATGCTCGACGAGCCGTCGGTTCAAACCTTCATCGACAATTCAGGCGAGTGGCGCGATTCCGAGAGCTGGCCGCTATCGCAGACGCGGTTTACGCCGTTCCATCTGCACGATGGCGGCTTGCTGTCGGAACGCGAGCCGTTTCGCGGTTCGGACACGACGCGTTTCGAAGATGCGCCAGGTGCACGTGGTGAGGCGCGCTTTGTCACGCCGCCGATGGTCGAGGCGATGGAAATTTGCGGCCCGATTGCACTGAAGCTTTATGCGTCCACGACCGACTCCGAATTGCTGGTTTTCGCCAGCCTGATCGAGATTGCGCCGGACGGCGCAGAGCGGCTGCTGACACGGGGCTGGCTGCGCGGTTCGCAACGCCGGCTCGATACGGCGAAGAGCAAGCCATGGCAGCCCTGGCACTCCCACAAGTCCCGTGAGCCGCTAAAGCCCCGCGAGGTTGCCGAGCTCGATGTCGAGATCCGCCCCTATGGCATCATTCTGAAGCCCGGCTACCGCCTGGCGCTGCGGATCAAATGCGCAGACGACGAAGCACCGCAGCACGATCTGCAGTGGATCGCGCAGGGCCATCTGCACCGGCCGGTAGCCTCAACCGTGACCATCCATCATTCGCTCGACTATCCCTCGCAGATTTTGCTGCCGGTCACGCGCGGCAACCGGATCGGGACGTATTTTTCGGGTGGGCAGGTTCTGTTGAGCGGATGAGTAAACGAAGAAGTCAGACAGGGAGGATGCCATGAGAACAGGAAGACTAGCGGCCTTGACCGCCGCTATCGTCGCCTTCGCAGCCTGCGCAAGCGTGTCTGCATTCGCGCAGGCCTATCCCGAACGACCGATCCGCGTGATCGTGCCATTTCCCGCGGGAGGAGTGCTCGATACGCTGACGCGCGCGATTGGCGAGAAGGCCAGGGCAGAACTTGGCCAGCCCTGGGTTGTCGAGAACCGGCCCGGCGCCAACGGTTCGCTTGGCTTGCAGCAATGTGCCGCCGCCGAACCCGACGGCTATACCCTCTGTTCGGTGACGGCGGAGGCCTTCACCATCCTGCCGCACTTCGATCCGACGCTTTACGAGCGCTACAAGACACTGGTTCCGGTGACCGAATATCTGACCGCGCCCGGTGTCATCTACGCCAATGCTGGCTTTCCGGCGAAGGATTTGCGCGATCTTGTCGCGGCGGCCAAGGCCAAGCCCGGCGATCTGTCTTATTCCTCCTGGGGACCGGCTTCATCGCCGCAGGTCTTTTTCGAGTGGCTGAAGAAGACGCAAGGCATCGACATGTTGCATGTACCGTTCCGCGGTTCGATGGATGCGGTCAACGAGGTGCTGTCGGGGCGGATTCCGGTGTCCTACGTCGCGCTTGGCATTGTGGTTCCGCATATCAGGAGCGGCAAGCTGACCCCGCTCGCGGTGATCGGCGACAAGCGATCGCGGCTCCTGCCGGATACGCCCTCGCTCGGCGAACTCGGCTACGGCTTCCCCTACAAGGGCGCGTGGTTCGGAATGATGGCACCGGCCGGGACGCCGGTGGCGATCCGCGAAAAGCTTGCCGCGGCGGTGCGGGCCGCGGTCAACGATCCGGAATTCCGCGCGAAGTTCCTCGATCCGCAGGACTACACGCCGGTGGGCTCGAGCCCGACCGATTTCGCCGCCAAGGTGAAGCGGGAACATGCCTATGGCCAGGAGATCGTGCGGCTGACCGGCATCAAGACCGAGTAGCGCGGCAACGCGCAAAACGCGGCAGCAGCTGTGACGATTCGCACAAATGAAAACACCGGAGCGGTCGCCCGCTCCGGTGTTTTGAAACTTCAAGCCCGCCCCAATACGCCGCGGCGGCTTTTGGTCTTATAGCTTACCCCAAGATACTCAGAACGCTCCCAGCAGAACCGCGCTCACAAACGCGAACACGGCGAAGACAGCCAGGACGTTGAGTTTCAAGGAAAGGTCCATAAGGCCTCCCTCAGCTGTCATGTTGTTAATCATAGCAGAAAGCGTCGACCGCTCGAAGCCTTCAACGCGTCGCTCTGGCCAAAGTGCCACCCGGATACGGAAAAGGGTGTGCGTTTTCTCATTAAGCACATGAAATTTCAGGATAATTTTTTTCTTCACAGCGCGGTGCAGCACGCTCGGGCCTTCCGCTAAGTCCTTGATTTTTCAAGAGTTGGAAATCCGCCCGGGAACCCGCCGCGCGCGGTCCAAGGCCGCGCGAAGCCGTCACGCCGCCTCAGCCGCCGCCGAGCCGTTCGGCGATCCGGCGCGCGCCGGGCAGCACGAAATACGCCGTGATCGCCGCAATCGGCCAGGCCACGACAAAGGCCTTTGCCCATTGGCGGACAAAGTCCGGGTCGAAGCCCACGGCCAGCATGGTTGCGACAAAGGTCACGATCACACAGATGACGAGCGTCATCAGCGCGCCGGTCAGCGCGCGCACTTTCCAGTTCATGGTGGTTCCCGGCAGGCATGCTCCCCGGAGGGAATGCGGCCGATATACCCATCGCCGCGACCCTAGTCACCATCCGGTAACGATAACGAACTCGACCGGGGGCCGGTGAATGACCCGTTAACAGTGTCGTTCGCATTGTCCGCTTCATGGTGCGGGCGTTGTGTCGTCACTGGCGCGGATGCGTCACCGGGCTTGGACTGATCCTTCTCGCCGGCTGCGCGGGGCATTACCTCGTGCAGCGTGAGCCATGGCGGAAGGAAGCCGAACTCGCCTGCCTGAAATCCGGCGCGGTGCGGGAGACCGGCACCATCGTGCGCATTGAGCCGATCAACGGTCCCGGCATGTGCGGGGCGGATTTTCCGCTCAAGGTTGCCGCACTCGGCGAACAGACGCTCATGAGCTATTCCGGTCTGCGGCCGCCCGCTGAGGTGCCCAATGCCGGTCCGCAGCGCTGGCCGATTGCCACTGCCCCCGCCGCCGGTGCGGGGCCGCCATCGCGGATGCCGCAGGAGCGCACTTTCGCCAATCCGCTGCGGCCCGCGCCGGTGCAGCGCCAGCCGCTGCCGCCCGCGCAGGGCGGCGCGCAGACGAACGCCCATGCCGGCGCGCCGATGCAGATATTGCCGCCGCAACAGGGAAACGGCGGCTCGAACACCGGCATCGCAGTCCCGCCGGAACAGGATGATGCGCGCGCCGCGCCGTCCGCATCGCGGCGTCCATCGGTCTTCGATCCGCCGTCCGAACCGGCGCTCGACGACGAGGCGGTGCTGACGCCGCGCAGCACAGCGCGCGCGCCTTATCCGACGCCGCCAAGGACGAACAATCCGCCGCAGCGCGTGGCATCGCCGGCGCGGCTTGCCTCCGCGCCGATGCCGGTGCCGCTCGGGCAAAGCAACATCGCCGCCTTCGGTCCGGTCGAGGTCAAGCCTGCGGCGACGCTCGCCTGTCCGATGGTGTCGGCGCTCGACCGCTGGATCATCGAGGCGGTGCAGCCGGCCGCGCGGCGCTGGTTCCGCCAGCCTGTGGTCGAGATCCGTCAGATTTCCGCTTATTCGTGCCGCGGCATGAATGCGCAGCCGGGCGCGCGCATCTCCGAGCATGCGTTCGGCAATGCACTCGACATTTCCGCCTTCACGCTGGCCGACGGCCGCCGCATCACCGTCAAGAATGGCTGGCGCGGCTCGCCGGAAGAGCAGGGCTTCCTGCGCGATGTGCAGGGCGCGGCCTGCGATATGTTCAATACCGTGCTGGCGCCCGGCTCGAACCGCTTTCATTACGATCATTTCCATTTCGACCTGATGCGGCGGCGGAGCGGCAACCGCATCTGCAACCCCGATCAGATTTCGGGCGAAGTGGTCGCGGCCCGCGTCGCGCGCGAGCGCGGCCATGCCTGGCAATCCCCGTCCGGCGTCACCGGCTCGATCGGCCGGTCGCAGGCCAAGTCGCGCGCCGCGCAAAATGCGTCTCTTGGCGGCAGGCCGAAGGCGAACGCGAAGGCGAAGCGAAACATCCTCGACGACGACGACTGGATCGAGGATGACGGGCCACGGCCTGCGGAGTAGCTTTGACGAGCCCTCCCTCACCGGCGGGAGAGGGAGTAGAAGACGCTCATGCACGACCCCTCCCACGGTCACGCCGGTCATTCGCACAGCCACGCGCCAAAAGACTTCGGCCGCGCCTTTGCGATCGGCGTCGGGCTCAATCTCGGCTTTGTTGCGATCGAGGCGGTGTTCGGTATCCTGGCCAATTCCACCGCGCTGCTGGCGGATGCGGGCCACAATCTCAGCGACGTCATCGGCCTCCTGATCGCCTGGGGCGCGACAATTCTCGCCAAGCGTCCGCCGAGCGAGCGGTTCACGTATGGACTGCGCGGCACCTCGATCCTCGCCGCGCTCGGCAATGCGCTGCTGCTGATTTTCGCCTGCGGCGCCATCGCCTGGGAGGCGGTCTGGCGGCTCATCGAGCCGCAAGAGGTCGCAAGCGTGACGGTGATGGTGGTGGCCGGGGTCGGAATTCTGATCAACAGCATCACCGCCTGGCTGTTCATGAGGGGGCGGAAAAGCGACCTCAATATCCGCGGCGCCTATCTGCACATGGTGGCCGATGCTGCGGTCTCACTCGGTGTGGTCGTGGCGGGCGGCGCCATCCTGCTGACGGGCTGGCTGTGGCTCGACCCGCTGACCAGCCTCGTCATTGTCGCGGTGATTCTCTGGGGCACGTTCGGACTGTTGCGCGACTCGATCCGGCTTTCGCTTGCGGCGGTGCCGGCGCATCTCGAACTGACCGAGGTGAAGAATTGTCTTGAAGGCCTGCAAGGCGTCGCGCGCGTCCATCACGTCCATGTCTGGGCGATGAGCACCACCGAGGTGGCGCTGACCGCGCATCTGGTGATGCCCGGCGGCCATCCCGGCAACGCTTTCCTCGAAGCCGCCGCGCATGAATTGCGCGAGCGCTTCGGCATCGATCATCCGACGTTGCAGATCGAACTGGGCGAGGGCCTGCCGGACAGCGAGGCGGTGACCGCAGCATCCCGCCATCGTTCGCAGCGCGGTCCGCTTCAATCCTCCGCCTTGCCATAGCCGCCCGCGGTCGGCGTCTGAATGATGACCGCTTCGCCCGCGTGGATCACGGTAGCGTCGCAGCCCTGCAGCCGTTCCATGGTGCCGTCGTTCCGGCGCACCCAATTCTCGCCGGTCTGACCGGCTTCGCCGCCGGCCAGCCCGAACGGCCGCACGCGGCGATGGCCCGACAGGATGGTGCACTCCATCCTTTCGAGGAAGCGGATGGTGCGGCGGATGCCGTCGCCGGCATGCCACTTGCCGCGTCCGCCCGAGCCTTTGCGGATGTGGAAATCTTCCAGCAGCACCGGATAACGGAATTCCAGAATCTCCGGGTCGGTGAGCCGCGTGTTCGTCATATGCGTATGCACCGCATCGGTGCCGTTGAAGCCCGGACCCGCAGGCGAGCCCGAACAGATGGTCTCGTAATATTGGTGGCGTTCGTTGCCGAAATTCAGATTGTTCATGGTGCCCTGGGCTGCGGCCATCGCGCCAAGCGCGCCGAACAGGCAATTGGTCACCGCCTGCGAGACTTCGACATTGCCGGCGACAACCGCGGCCGGATCTTCCGGCGAAAGCATCGATTGCTTCGGAATGACGAGCCGGATCGGCCGCAGGCAGCCGGCATTCATCGGAATGTCGTCGTCCACCATGACGCGGAACACATACAGCACCGCAGCGCGAGCGACCGGCTCGGGCGCGTTGAAGTTGGTCGGCTGCTGCGGCGAGGTCCCGGTGAAATCGACGGTGGCTTCGCGCCTGTTCTTGTCGACCGCGATCCTCACCTTGATGACGGTTCCCTGGTCCATTTCGTAGGAAAAGTCCGAATCGTGCAGCCGGTCGATGACGCGCCGCACGCTCTCTGCCGCATTGTCCTGCACATGCTTCATGTAGGCCTGCACGACAGGCAGCGAGAATTGCGCCACCATCTTGCGCAATTCCTGTACGCCCTTTTCGTTGGCGGCGATCTGCGCCTTCAGATCGTTGACATTCTGCACCGGATTGCGTGCGGGGTATTTTGCACCGGTGAACGCCGCGTAGGTCTCCTTCTCGCGGAAGCGGCCGCGGTCGACCAGCTTGAAATTGTCGAGATAGACGCCTTCCTCCTCGATGGTGGTGGCGTGCGGCGACATCGAGCCCGGCGCAATGCCGCCGACATCGGCATGATGCCCGCGCGAGGCCACCCAGAACAGGATCGTGCGCTTGGCGCTGTCAAAGACCGGCGTACACACGGTAATGTCCGGCAGATGCGTGCCGCCGTTATAAGGCGCGTTGATCGCGTAGACGTCGCCGGGCCGGATGTTGCCCTTGTTCTCGCGGATGATGGTCTCGACCGCGCGGTCCATGGAGCCCAGATGCACCGGCATGTGCGGGGCATTCGCGACCAGCGCGCCGTCGCCGGAAAATACCGCGCAGGAAAAGTCCAGCCGCTCCTTGATGTTCACCGAATAGGCGGTGTTCTGCAAAGCGACGCCCATCTGCTCGGCGATCGACATGAACAGGTTGTTGAAGATTTCCAGCATCACCGGATCGGCCCTGGTGCCGACGGCGCTTTGCCGTTTCAGCCTGGAGATGCGGGTCAGCACCAGATGGTTCTTCGCGGTCAGCGCCGCCTGCCAGCCGGGCTCGACCACGACGGTCTGGTGCGGCTCGATCACGATCGCCGGACCCTTGACCTTGTTCCCAGGCTTGAGCTGATCCCGGTTATAGACCGCGGCCTTGTGCCATGCGCCGCCGGAAAAGAATGTCGTGCGGCGGGCAGGCGAGGGCAGCTTGCCGCGCGTGACCTTCAGCGCGCGCTCGCGGAATTTGGCGCCGCCGCCGATGGCTTCGACCGAGACGGCTTCCAGCACAAGCTCTTTCGACCGGTCGATGAATCCGAACTGCGCCTTGTGCGCTTTCTCGAAAGCGCGGGCCATGGCGGCGATGCTGCCGGCTTTCACCACCAGCGCGGTATCGGTGCCGGCATAGCGGATATGCGCACGCACGATTACCTTGATTGCGCGGACGGGCACACCCTGGCCCGCGACCTCGTTCTTTACAGTTCTGCCGAGCGCCTTGCCCAGCGTGTTGAGACTCTTTAGCGCCCCGGCGCCAAGCGGCTCCTCGATCGCCTGCTGGCGGGTGGCGCGGATGTCGGCGAGGCCCATGCCATAGGCCGAAAGCAGCGACGAGAACGGATGGATCAGCACCGAAGTCATGCCGAGCGCGTCGGCGACCAGACAGGCATGCTGGCCGCCCGCGCCGCCGAAGCAATTCAGCGCATAGCGCGTCACGTCATAGCCGCGCTGCACCGAAATCTTCTTGATCGCGTTCGCCATGTTCTCGACCGCGATCTTGATGAAGCCGTCGGCAATCTCTTCCGGCTTTTTGCCGCCGCCGACTGTTTTTGCGAGATCGGCGAAGGCTGCGCGCACCGCGTCCGCGTCGAGCGGCTGGTCCTGTCTGGGGCCGAAAATTTTCGGAAAGAAATCCGGCAGGAGCTTGCCCGCCATCACATTGGCGTCGGTGACGGCGAGCGGACCGCCGCGCCGGTAGCATTTGGGTCCGGGATTTGCGCCCGCCGAATCCGGGCCGACGCGAAAACGCGCGCCGTCGAAATGCAGAATCGAGCCGCCGCCCGCCGCAACCGTGTGAATGCGCATCATCGGCGCGCGCATGCGCACGCCCGCGACCTCGGTCTCGAAGGCGCGCTCGTATTCGCCGTCATAGTGCGAGACATCGGTCGAGGTGCCGCCCATGTCGAAGCCGATCACGCGCGCAAAGCCCGCTTCGCGCGCGGTCTGCGCCATCGAAACGACGCCGCCTGCGGGGCCGGAGAGGATCGCGTCCTTGCCCTGGAATAGGTCGGCGGCGGTGAGCCCGCCCGACGACATCATGAACATGAGTCTTGCTTCGCCTCCCCCTTCATGGGAGGGCGGCATTGCGTGCGTATCGAGCGCGGTCGCCACCTGCTCCACATAGCGCCGCAGGATCGGCGACAGATACGCATCGACCACGGTGGTATCGCCGCGTCCGATCAGCTTGATCAGCGGCGAGACCTCGTGGCTGACCGAGACCTGCGGAAAGATGCGCCGCGCCAGCTGCGCGACCTGCTTCTCATGTTCGGGATAGCGGTAGGCATGCATGAACACGATTGCCGCCGCACGGAGACCGTCGTCGCAGGCGCGGCGCAGCTCCGGCTCGATCGCGGCAAGATCGGGAACGCGCTCCACCGTACCGTCGGCGCGCACCCGCTCGTCGACCTCGATCACCCGCTCGAACAGCATGTCCGGCTTGACGATCTCTTTCGCAAAGATTTTCGGCCGGGCCTGATAGCCGATGCGCAAAGCGTCGCGAAAACCTTTGGTCGTGATCAGGAGCGTGCGTTCGCCCTTGCGCTCCAGGAGCGCATTGGTCGCGACCGTCGTGCCCATTTTCACCGCACCGATCCGGCCGGGCGGGATGGCTTCGCCCGGCTTCAGGCCAAGCAGTTCGCGGATGCCGTGCACGGCAGCATCGCGATAGGCCTCGGGATTTTCGGACAAGAGCTTGTGCGCCACCAGATGGCCGTCCGGTGTGCGTCCCACGATGTCGGTAAAGGTGCCGCCGCGGTCGATCCAGAAGTCCCAGGATGCGGAGGAGGAACGGCGGCCGGTGCGGGATGTCATGCGGGACTATTCGATTGGAAAGGACAAGCGGCTGGCATTATGCTTGTACGATTGCGGCGCGGCCGCAACCGGAGCGGAACAGCGTTCGGCCCTGAGCATTGACGTTCGATGCGCTTCGCGCAATGCGGGGTGGAACATGCAGATTCACGGAGATTACCCCATTTGCCGCAGATGCCACGACTTGGACCACGACTTGGACCACGACTTGGACGACTTGGACAATGGATCGGCACGCGGCTTCGCCGCAACGGCATTACGCCCGTCCCGCAGGCGGGAGCGATCCCCTATACGCTGGTCCGCGGTACGCCGGTTTTTCTGCTGATCACCTCGCGCGGCACCGGCCGCTGGATTTTCCCCAAGGGCTCGCTGATCGAGGGCTACGAGCTGTGGCAGGTCGCCGCGCGCGAAGCGTACGAAGAGGCCGGCGTCGAAGGCGAGGTCGAGACCGAGCCGGTCGGGCATTATCGCGGGCTGAAGAGCAGTCTCACCACAGCGCCGATCGCGGTGCAGATGTTCCCGCTGCGCGTGGTGCGCCAGCTCGACGACTGGCCGGAACGGGGCAAGCGTCACCGGCACTGGGTGCTGCTTCCGGAAGCGCGCCGGCTGTTGTCGGACCCCGAGCTGATCCGGATGGCAGAACGGGTCTACGCGATGGCGCGCGCATCCGTTCACCCTGCGAAAGCCGCCATCACCGCGTAGAACAGCCCGGCCAGCATTGCCGTCGCCGGCACGCTGATGACCCAGGCCGCCACGATGCCGAGCACATGCTGGCGCCGCACCAGCTTGCGCCGCTCGCGCTTGCGGAAATTGGCGATTGCCTGTTCGGGCGTCTTGTTGAGCTTTTCCGGTTCGAGGAACAATGTGCGCGGCCGCACCGCCGGATTGGGCACGCCCTTGTTGGTCAGGAATTCGCGCAGATAGCCGACCCCGAAAATCGCCCCGATCGCGGTGTGGGTCGAGGAAATCGGCAGCCCCAGCGCCGACGCCACCAGCACCGTGATCCCCGCGGACAGCGCGACGCAGAAGGCGCGGATCGCGTCCATCTTGGTGATCTTTTCGCCCACGGTGCGGATCAGCTTCGGCCCGAACAGCGCAAGGCCGAGCGAGATTCCCACAGCGCCGATCAGCAGAATCCAGAACGGCAGTTCGACCCGGTCCGGCGAGGTTTCGCCCGTCGCCGCCGTGGAGACGATGGCGGCGAGCGGTCCGACGGCGTTGGCGACATCGTTGGCGCCATGCGCGAAGGAGAGGAGGGCGGCCGAACAGATCAGCGGCAGTGTGAACAGCGCGCTGACGTCCTTGCGCCGGTTTTCCATGCGCCGCCCCCGCACCTGCATCCAGGGCTGCGACGCGAAATAGGCGGCGGCAAAGGCGGCCGCGCCAAGAACAAGCGTGAGCGAAACCGGCGCCTTCCAGACCCGGCTGAGGCCCTTGGTGGCGAGATACATCGCAAAGACCGACGCCATCAGCGCGACCATCACCGGCACCCAGCGCCGCGCCGCCGCCACCTTGTCCTTCTGGAACAGGATGCGCCACTTGATGAAGCCGAGCAGCGCCGCCGCGATCAGGCCCCCCATGACCGGCGAGACCACCCAGCTCGCGGCGATGGTGCCGATCACCGGCCAGACGACCATCTTGACGCCGGCTGCGGCGACGCCGGCCCCGATCACGCCGCCGATCACCGAATGCGTGGTGGAGACCGGTGCGCCGAGAAACGTGGCCAGATGAATCCACGCTGCGGCTGCGAGCAGCGCCGCCGACATCACCAGCACGAAATGGATCGCGGGCAGCGCCGCATCCGGCCGCAACAGGTCGCGCGAGATGGTGCGCACCACGTCGCCGCCGGCAATCAGGGCGCCGGCCGCCTCGCAGACAGCCGCAATCGCGATCGCGCTGCCCATGGTCAGCGCGCGGCTGCCGACCGCCGGGCCCATATTGTTGGCGACGTCGTTGGCCCCGATGCTGAGAGCCATATAGGCGGCGATCACCGCCGCGATCACCACCAGATAGGCGAGCGGACCCGACGCGACCGAAAGGCTGGCCAGTGCGACGGCTCCGATCAGAAACAGGATCAGGAGACCGGGCGCGGTCAGCGAGCGGGTCAGGTCCTGCGTCGCATGTTCAATCCGGACGACCTTTTTCAGGTCCTTGTCGAGTGCGCTCTTGGCCAAGAATGTCTGTCGGTTCGCATGAATGGAGACCTGCCGTTAGCATGCTCCGGCCGGAAAAACATGCCGCACCGCACGCAAGCTGTTGAAATCCGCCGCAGGCCCGGCGAAGCGCGTCACGCGCAATCGGGCCCCTTGCAACCGTTTCGGCGCGATGCTTGCATTGGTTACGGGTGGAAGCGTTGCCAGAAGTCGCTGCCGGGTTTGCGGTCTTTCAGGAGAATGACAATGACGATGTTGATCCGTGCCGTTGCTGCATTATCGCTGTCCCTTGGTTCGCTCGGACTCGCCGGACCGGTGGCGGCGCAGACCGCCTGGGACATGCCGGTGCCCTATCCGGACGGCAACTTCCATACCCGAAACGCCGCGCAATTCGCCGCCGATATCGACAAGGCGACCGGCGGATCGCTGAAGATCAAGATCCATTCCGCGGGCTCGCTGTTCAAGCATCCGGAGATCAAGCGCGCGGTGCGTCAGGGCACGGCGCCGATCGGCGAAATCCTGCAATCGCTCGCCGCCAACGAATCCCCGGTCTATGCCTCGGATTCGCTGCCCTTCCTTGCCACCGGCTATGACGCGGCGAAGAAGCTCTACGATGTGCAGAAGCCCTATCTGCAAAAGCAGCTCGAATCCGAAGGTCTGATGCTGCTCTATTCGGTGCCCTGGCCGCCGCAGGGGCTCTATGCCAAGCGCGAATTGAACTCCATCAACGATCTGAAGGGGCTGAAATTCCGCACTTATAACCCGACCATCGGCCGCATCGCCTCGCTCGCCGGTGCGATCCCGACCCAGATTGAGGTGCCTGACCTGCCGACTGCGTTCGCCACCGGCCGGGTCGATGTGATGATCACCTCTGCTTCCACGGGCGTCGATACCAAGGCGCAGGATTATCTGACGCATTACATCGACACCCAGGCCTGGCTGCCGCGCAACATCGTGTTCGTGAACAAGGCGGCGTTCGACAAGCTGAAGCCGGACGAGCAGAAGGCGGTTCTCGCGGCCGCCAAGGCGGCCGAGGAGCGCGGCTGGAAACTGTCGCAGGAGGAAATGACGATCAAGACAAAGGCGCTCAAGGACGCCAAGATCGTCGTCATGCCGCCGAGCGCCGACCTGAAAGCGGGCCTGACCAAGATCGGCGAAACCATTGCCGCCGAATGGGCCGCGAAGGCCGGTCCGGAGGGGCAGAAGATGCTGGAGGACTTCAAGAAGTAGTGTGCGCTGTGCGGCCGCCTCGCTTCCGCGGGCCGGCCGCATGATGTGCCCGCCATGCGCGCAGCCCTCGACAAGCTATATGCCATCGCGCTCTGGCTGTCCGCGGGCTGCCTTGTCGCGATCGGCCTTCTTGTTGGCGCGCAGCTCGCCGGGCGGCTGATCGACGGCACGCTGCGGCTTCTTGGCTTTGAGCCGGTCGGGATCGTCATTCTGTCGCTGGCCGAGTTCGCCGGTTCCCTGCTCGCCGCGGCGAGCTTTCTTGCGCTGGCCGCCACCCTGAAGGCGGGTGCGCATATCCGCATCGCCATGCTGTTGCAGGTGGTGCCGCAGCGCATGCGTCATGCGCTGGAAATCTGGGCCTTCGGTGCGGCGGCTGTGCTGTCGGCCTATATCGCCTGGCAGCTTTCGACCTTCGCCTATGTCTCGCTGCAGTTCGACGAAGTGTCGCCGGGCGTCGTGCGTTTTCCGCTGGCCGTACCGCAGGCCGCGATGGCGGCGGGCGCCATCATTCTCACCATCGCCCTGATCGACGAATTCGTTGCCGTGCTACGCGGTCGCGGCCCGAGCTTCCGGGCCGCCGAGGACGCCGTCTCGCTCGGGAAGGTGGACTAGATGGGCGTCGTCGAACTCGCGCTGGTTCTGATCGTTCTTCTTCTGCTGCTGCTGGCGTCCGGACTCTGGATCGCGCTGGCGCTTTCCGCGGTCGGCTATGTGGCGATGGCGATGACGGTCTCCACACCGCCGGGCCAGGCGCTCGCCGCCTCGATGTGGCAGGCCGGGAATTCCTGGGATCTCACCGCATTGCCGATGTTCATCTGGATGGGGGAAATTCTCTATCGCACCAAATTGTCCGACGACATGTTCGAGGCATTGGCGCCGTGGATGCAGCGGCTGCCCGGTCGGCTGCTGCATGTGAACGTGGTCGGCTGCGGAATCTTTGCGGCGGTGTCGGGCTCCTCGGCCGCGACCTGCGCCACCATCGGGCGCATCTCGCTGCCGGAACTCAAGCGCCGCGGCTATGACGAGCGCATGGCGATCGGCACGCTCGCGGGTTCCGGCACGCTCGGGCTCCTGATCCCGCCCTCGATCATCATGATCGTCTATGCCACCGCCACCGACCAGTCGATCGCCCGGCTGTTCATCGCGGGCGTCGTACCAGGCCTGCTGCTGATCGTGCTGTTCATGGGCTTCATCGCGTTCTGGGCGCTGATCAACAAGCAGCAGATGCCGCCGCGCGATGCCGCGATGACATTGGCGCAACGGATCGCGGCCTCGCGCCGCGTGATCCCGGTGGTGCTGCTGATCGCGGGCGTGATCGGCTCGATCTATGGCGGGCTTGCCTCGGCCACCGAAGCCGCGGTGGTCGGCGTCGCGCTGTCTCTGGTCCTGTCGTGGTGGATGGGCTCGCTCAGTCCCGCCACGTTCCGCGATGCTTTGATCGGCGCGACCCGGACGAGCTGCATGATCGCCTTCATTCTGGCGGGTGCCGCCTTCCTCACCACCGCGATGGGCTTCACCGGCATCCCGCGCAATCTCGCCGAATGGATTTCCGGGCTCGGCCTGTCGCAATGGCAACTGCTCACCGCGCTGACGCTGTTCTACATCCTGCTCGGCTGTTTCCTCGACGGCATCTCCATGGTGGTGCTCACCACCTCGATCATCATCCCGCTGGTACAGAAAGCCGGCTTCGACCTGATCTGGTTCGGCATCTATGTGGTGCTGGTGGTGGAGATGGCGCAGATCACCCCGCCGGTCGGCTTCAATCTCTACGTTTTGCAGAATCTCACCGGCCGCGACATCTTCACCATTGCGCGCAACACCGCGCCGTTCTTCGTCCTGATGTGCGTCGCGGTGGCGCTGCTCGCCGCGTTCCCGCAGATCGCGCTGTGGCTGCCCTCGACGATGTTCGACCGGTAGCGGACCAAAACTGGCGAGAGCCCGGAGCGGTGCACGCTCCGGGCCCTCATCTGCAGGCATCAGCCGGCCTGTAAGCCGGGTTCTGTATGGCCCGCCGCTTGCGCGGCGAACGTGACGGCCATTCATCTGGGACGCCGGTTGCCCGGCGCCTCTAGCAACCTACCCGAGCGGCTGGTCAGGACTGACCCGAGAACCTTCGTCTCGCACCGCTCCTATTCGGTTTTGCTCCCGGTGGGGTTTACCGTGCCGTTCCCGTTGCCGGAAACGCGGTGCGCTCTTGCCGCACCGTTTCACCCTTGCCGCAGGCCGTACGCAACGCGCCCGAGGCGGTCTGCTTTTCTGTGGCACTGTCCCTGGGGTCGCCCCCGCCGGACGTTATCCGGCACCGTTTGTCCATGGAGCCCGGACTTTCCTCCCCGCCGCCCTTTCGGGATCGCCCTTGCGGGATTGTGGCGGAGCGGCCGTCCGGCCGACTGACACGCTAAGGCATGGGGATGAAACGCCGTCGCGTCAAGTCTGCGGGGCGAGCGCCGGGCCTGACATCGCCCCGCCATGCGATGCGCCATGGGGCGGGCGCTGTTTCGAGGCTTCCAGCAGGTTGCGCAACGTCAGCAGCGTCGATGAATCGAATTTGCCGTCGCACAAAGCCGGCCGGAAATGGCGCTGAAACGCCGCGACCACATTGCGCGTCGCTTCGTCGAAAAAGCCGTCCGCCTCGATGCCGTAGCCGTAGCTGCGCAGAGCGCCCTGGAATTTCTGCACGGCATCGCCGGAATCGCCGAATTCGAAACCGGGGCCCGGCGCGATCGGGGCCGGCTCGACCCAATGTCCGATCCCGGACCGGTGCAGGATCATCCATGGAAATTTCTCGCCGGGATCGCGCTTGCGTCCGGGTGCGACGTCCGAATGCCCCAGCACTCGTTCCGGCCGGATGTAGCGGCGGCGGATGATCGCGCGGCACAAGGCGGCGACGGCCGCGATCTGGCGCTTGGGAAAATCCGGATAGCCGTGATCGTGCCCCGGATTGGCGATCTCGATGCCGATCGAGCAGGAATTGATGTCGGTCTCGCCCGCCCAATAGGCTTCGCCGGCATGCCAGGCACGGCGCGCTTCCGGCACGCATTGAATGATGCGGCCGTCCTCGGTGACGAAATAATGGCTCGAGACGCCGCTGTCGGGTGAACACAGCCAGCGCAGCGCCTCCTGGGAATCCGGCATCCCGGTATAATGCAGCACGATCATGTCCGGCAGCCGGTCGCCGGCACGCTCGCCGTGATTGGGAGAGGGCACGACCTCGTGCACCAGCATGGTGTCCGCCTGAAACTCTGTCATCGCAACGTCCGCAACGTGGAAGTGGCGGCACTATCGTAGGGCGGCGGCAAGGGTGCAAGCGATGCGTCGCAGCAGCGACAGAAAAGAGCGGCCGGTCAGATGGCCGGCCGCTCTCGATTTCATTCGGGTTGAACCGAGTTTGGTTTCCGCTGCTCAGCTTACTGCTGCGGACGGGTCATTGCGCCGCCCGGCGCCGGACGCGTCGCGGAACGGGCCTTGGCGTCCTGCTCGGACTTGGTTTCGAACGAGGCCGCGTCCGTCAACTGATCCTTGGTCATGTTGAGCTTCAGCTTGATCTCGTCAGCCCGCGCGGCGGTCGCTGCGCCCGTGGTGGCACGCTCGGCGTTTGCCGGCACGACCTCGAACGACGAAGGTGCGAGCGCCACGCTCTTCGCGCCGATGCCAAGGAAGCCGCCGACGCTGACGACGTAGCCGACGACGGTGCCGTTCTTTTCGAACAGAATATCGGAAATGTCGCCGATCTTCTGGTTTTCCGGGCCGACCACGTCGACGCCGACGAAGTTTGAGGACAGCCACTGATCGGCGCCCTGGGCGCGGATGAATGTAACATCGCCCGACGGGCCGGACTGTGCGGCACGTTCGGCCGCTTTCACACCTGACGGAATCTGCTGCGAGGCGGACGGCGCCTGCTGCGGCGTCGCGTCAGGCGGCGTGACCCTCTGTTGCTCCATCGGTTGCGCGGTCGGTTGGGTAACCTGCGCCAGCGCGCCGCCAATCATGAGACTGCCGAGCGCAGTGGAAATCATGAGCGTTTTGACCATGTATCGCCTCCTTTTGTGATGTGCGGGGAGTGCAGGCGAAATCGAATGCGCGATACGCAAGAACCGGCGCGTCGCCTGCGTGGAAACGTATGCAAAACCAACGCAGCCGGCGCTGCGACGTTCCAGTTCTTTGCAGCGGCAAATGCAGCGCGACGGCGGGAACCTTTCTGGGCAGAGCCGACGCCGTGCCCCGCCGCGGTGTGCGCTTTAACCTTCATTAAACATAAGGTGGCTCAATGGCGGTCCGCGCGCGCCGCTTCGGTTCCATTGACGCCCAGTTTGTCCCATGATAGCCCAAGCAATCCCAAATCGGCGCGACGGGCCGGGGCAGGCCCCGGACGCGGAATCTGGAACCGGCGGTGGACAGATTCTTTTCCCATTTCATTTTGCGGCTGGACGCCAAGGGACGGGTGTCGGTGCCGGCGCCGTTTCGCGCCGTTCTGGTGCGCGAGGCGGCCGACAGCCTGTTCTGCTATCCGGCATTGGACCGACCGGCGCTGGAAGCCGGCGGCCGAAGCCTGCTTGCCGAGATCGAAGACCTGATCGGACGCTTCCCGCCCTTCTCGGAGGAGCGAGAACAATTTGCCACCGCGCTCTATGGCACGGCGGAGACGTTGAAACTCGATCCCGAGGGACGGGTTACGCTGTCGGACCCTCTCAAGGACCATGCCGGCATCATGGACGCGGTCGCGTTCGTGGGGCTCGGCCACAAGTTCCAGATCTGGGCGCCGGATCGCTTCAGCGCGCGTCTGTCCGAGGCCACCGGACGGATGCGCACGCTGAAGAAGCGGCTTGGCGCCGAGCGCGCGGCGAACCCGCAAGGGGCACGGGAATGATGCCGGGCCGCGACAGCGGCGACGCTGTCGATGGCGGACTGGTCCGGCATATTCCCGTGCTCGCCGCCGACGTGCTGCACTTTCTCTCGGTGCGCGCGGGCGGGGTTTATATCGACGGCACGTTCGGGGCCGGCGGTTATAGCCGCGCCATCCTCGATGCTGCGGATTGCCGGGTGATCGGCATCGATCGCGACCCGAATGCAATCGCTGGCGGCGCGGCGCTGATAGCTTTGTCCGGCGGACGGCTCACGCTGGCCGAAAACCGCTTTTCCAATCTCGATATGGTGGCGCGCGACGCCGGCTGCGAAGCCGTCGATGGCGTCGTTCTCGATGTCGGTGTCTCCTCGATGCAGCTCGACGAGGCCGAACGCGGCTTTTCGTTCCGCCACGACGGACCGCTCGACATGCGGATGGGCCGCGACGGCCCGAGTGCCGCCGACCTGATCGCCGCCATTTCCGAGCGCGATCTTGCCGCGATCATCGCCCGGCTGGGCGAGGAGCGCTTCGCAAGACCGATCGCGCGCGCCATCGTGCGGGCGCGAAGCGAGGCGCCGATCACGACCACCCGCCAGCTCGCCGCGATCGTCGAGCGGATCGTGCATGCACGGCCAGGTCAGATCCATCCGGCGACGCGCACCTTTCAGGCGCTGCGCATCTTCGTGAACGAGGAATTGTCCGAACTCGCAGAAGCGCTGTGTGCGGCCGAGCGGATTCTGAAAGCGGGCGGGCGGCTGGTCGTCGTTTGCTTTCATTCGCTGGAAGACCGCATCGTCAAGAGCTTTCTGGCCGACCGGAGCCGCACGGCGACAGGCTCGCGCCATGCGCCGGAAGCCAAAGGACCGGCGCCGACATTCACGGTGCTCACCAAAAAGCCGGTGGGGCCGGGCGACGGCGAGATCGCACATAATCCGCGCGCGCGTTCTGCAAAGCTGCGCGCCGCAGAACGCAATGCCGCGCCCGCGCGCACCGCCGTGGCGCACGAATCCTTTGCCGGCTTGCCGACGCTGGCCGACGCGATGCGGGGACGCTGACCATGCGCATCCTGCATCTGTTCGTTATTGTCGCGCTGATCTTTGCCGCGGCCTATGTCTATGACATCAAGTTCGAGGCGGCGATTCAGGCCGAGCAGCTGTCGAAGCTGCGCGGTGAAATCCGGCGCGAGCGCGACGCCATCGCGGCCTTGCGCGCGGAATGGGCGAGGCTCGGATCGCCGGCGCGGATCGAGGAACTGGCGCTTCGCCATCTCCAGCTGAAGCCGCTGGAAGCGCAGCAGATCGACAATCTCGCCAATCTGCCCGAACGCAAGAAGCCGCAACCTGAAGAGCCGGCCGATCCGATCGCGGCGTTGATCGGCGCGGACGACGCCGCGACGACCGGCTCGGTCGGCGCCGGGAGCGGGCGATGATCCAGAGCGAACAGGCCGCGCCGCGCAAGCCCCGGCTGATCGAGCGGCTGCTCTACGGGCAGGGCATCGACCGCGACGCCAAGAGCCGCGCCC
>NZ_JBKBVB010000207.1:0-3794 GCF_046289595.1 Pseudorhodoplanes sp. | reverse complement strand
CAAGCATGGCCTTCTCGTAGGCGGGCTCGATCGCGAGCACGTCCTTGGGCGAGGCAAATGCATAGACGACGCCAAACGGGGTCGGCATGCAGACCTGCAGCCGCACATGGTCCGGAAATTCGCCGCGTTTCTTGGCCGCCTGCAGATCGAGATAGGACGCGCGGGCCTCGCGCGCATAGCCGAGCTCGCCAAATGCAATCTCGCCGGGGTCGACGCCCTCGGCGAGGGCCAGCAGGGGAAATTTCGACGTCGCGCGCACCGCGCCCGACGGGTCGGGGCGCAGAAACGGACTCGAACGCAGCAGCGGGTATTGAAAGCTCGCCCAGAGCCGCCGCGGCCCGATCTCGCCATCGGGCACGCGCTTCAAGCGCCGGCCGATCGTGCGGCCGACGGTGCGGAAAATCTCGTCCACCGAGTCGAGGCCGATGCTGCCGACAAGATAGACGCTGTCGGGAAGTCTCCTGGCCGATGCCATCATTTTCCTCATCGCATGAAGACGTTGGGATGCGAATGCGGACCGGACGTGCCGGCCCACCCGTCGCTGTCACGGAGCGATGAGATTCTTGACGTTCACATCGCCGCGGATCATGCCTTGCGACTTCATGATCGAGACCCACGGCGCGAGATGGCTCTCGTTCAGCTTGGAATCGAATTTGGGGATGCTGACGGAGGCGACCGCCGGCGGCGGCACTTTCAGCGCCTTCGCGACAATCGCGCGCGCCTCGTCCGGATGGGCGTGAGCATAAGCTGCGCCCTCATCGAAGCCTGCGCGGAACGCCTTGATCGCGTCCTGGTTCTTGGCAGCCCAGTCCCGTTTGCTTGAGAAGACCGTGATGCTCATGCCCGCCGGCATGTCGCGGATGAAATGCGCCATCAGTTCACCGTTCTTGGCCCCGGTAATGCGCGCCATGAACGGTTGAATGACGACAACGGCGTCAACCGAGCCCGCTTTCAGAATGCCGTCCATTTGCGGGAACACCGTCTCGATGAACTCGACCTTCTTCCAGTCGACGCCCTTCATCGTGAGCCATTCCCGGAACATCACATGCAGGAACGCATTGAGTCCGGGAACGCCGACCTTCTTGCCGACGAAATCGGCCGGGGTTTTAATATTGGCATCGGGCCGCACCACGATGCCGAAATTGCTGTCGGTCTTGACCGTCTCCGTGTAGCCGGACACCGCGACGTGATCGAGCCCGCCATTGACCGCCTGTAGCAGCACGGACGCGGTCGGCATCGCAATGTCGACCTCGCCGGCTTCGAGCGCCGCCGGATTTTGCGAATTGAGCGGGATCGGCTTCATCGCCACCTCGATCCCATGCTTGGCGAAGAAGCCCTTTTCCTGCGCCAGCAACACCGGTGCGAGATCGAATACCTGCTGATGCCCGAAGGTGATCTTCTTTTGCGCCACCGCAGGCGTGACGGCGAGCGCAAGAAAGGCTGCAAAGACGAATGTGTATAATCTTTTCATGCTTTCCTCCTTTTGATCTGGCCGCGCGGGTTTGTCCCGCGTTGGTTTTTCGATAGGCGCAACGTCAAATCATGCGCGCCGCGCGCCCTTGCGCTTCATCTCCTCTGTAACGTCTCCTCGATCGATGTCCTCTCGATTGAGGCCGTCCCCGACGCTTGCTGCGGCGAGGCCCTCAAAGGCGCCGGCGAGAAACGGCAAGGCAAAGTCATAGGCGCGCTCCAGGTCGCGGCTGGAATAGGCGCGGCGCGAGATCACGCTGAGCAAGTCGTTCGCCGCGAATATCCCGAACATCACCGAAACCATATGCGTGTAGCCGCGCGCTGCGGCCTCTTTCGAAAGCCGCGGCTCGGCCTGCTCCAATGCACCGAGGATTATGTCCTGGGTCTCCTTGAAGTGACGCGTGATCAGCCGGGTCCAGCGCTGCTGCTGGCCGGTCTGCGCCAGCAACCGGCCATAGGCGCGCCATCCTGCACCGCCTTCCAGCATCAATTCGAGATAGGGGCGCAGAAACACGTCGACCACCTGGCGGATATCGGGCTTTCCCTTCAATCGTTCAAAGGCGGCGCGGCGGCGCGCATTCAGCTCGTCCGAGCGCCGCGCGATGATCGCCTCGAACAGCTTTTCCTTGCTCTGGAAATGGTAATTGATCAGGCCGAGCGGCACGTGCGCTTTGGCCGCAACGTCGCGCATCGAAACGATGTCGAAACTCGCTGCAGCGAACAGGTTTTCCGCCGCATCGAGAATGGCCGTTCTGGTGTTCTCGCCGTTTCGCAAATCTTGGTCCGATCCGAAAGCCGTTGACAACCGACTTGTACAGTTGTTCAACTCTAGCGCAAGAGCGGTCCGGTTGCGAGTGCAAAGTTTGCCGCAGCAGAAAACGAGGCCGACGCGCAACGATTTGGCACTGCAACATCGGGTGCGACAGGGAATAAGCCAGGGAGCGAACATTGGGTTTCTTCATTGGAACGGATGTGGGCGGAACCTTCACCGACGTTTGGGTCTCGGCGGATGACGGCCAAACCCGGGTCTTCAAGTCGCCGACCACCGCCGATGTGCTCGGCGGCGTGATCGATGCGATCGGGCTCGCGGCCCAAGCCTATGGGCTGAGCTTCGAGCAGTTCTGTGCGGGGATCGAGCGCTTCGGCCATGGCACAACCGTCGGACTTAATGCCCTGCTGACCGGCAATGCGGCGAAAACCGCCATCCTCACCACCAAGGGTTTCGGCGACACGCTGCTGATCGGTCGTCTGAAGCGCCAGACGTCGGGCATGAACGAACTGGAACGGACCGACGCCTATCTGCGCAACCGGATTCCGCCTCTGGTACCGCGCGATCTTGTCTTCGAGATTGACGAGCGAATCGACGTCAAGGGCACTATCGTCAAACCGCTCGACGAGGCGCAGGCGCGCGGCGAAATTCGCAAGCTGAAGGCGCTTGGGGTCGAGGCGGTTGCGATCTGCACCTTATGGGCCACCCACAATCCGGTTCACGAGAAGCGGTTGCGCGAGATCGTGACGGAGGAACTGCCTCACGCCTTCGTCAGCCTGTCGCACGAGATTTCGCCGGGTGTCGGCGAATATGCCCGCATGTCCACGACCGCCGGGAATGCCGCGCTCGGCCCGCTCGCCGGCCGCTATCTGTCGTCTCTGGAAGAGAAGCTGCAGAAGGCCGGCATGAAAGTGCCGGTGCTGATGATGACCTGCGCCGGCGGCGTGTTGCCGACCGCGGTGCTCAACGACCGCCCAGCCTTCGCGCTGTTTTCGGGACCGGCCGGCGGCGTGATGGGTTCGCGCGCCACCGGCGCGCAGGCCGGCTTCGACAATATCGTCACCATGGATATCGGCGGCACCAGTTTCGATGTCGGCGTGATCGTGTCGGGCAAGCCGGTGATGCGCTCGGAAATCTCGGTCGCAGGCGCCGATATCCGCGTGCATTCGATCGACGTGGAATCGATCGGCGCGGGCGGCGGCTCCATCGCCTATGTCGAATTTGGCGAATTGCGCGTCGGTCCGCGCAGCGCCGGCGCCAATCCGGGGCCGGCCTGTTACGGGCGCGGCGGCACGAAGCCGACCGCGACCGATGCCGACCTCGTGCTTGGCGTGCTCGATCCCGACAATTTCATCGGCGGGCGCATGAAGCTCGATGTCGACGCCGCAAGGCGGGCCATCGAGGAGCATGTCGCAAAGCCGCTGAACATCGGCTTGACCGAGGCGGCCTGGGCGATCCGCCAGATTCTCGACAGCAAGATGGCCGATCTGTTGCGCCGCATGACCATCGAACGCGGCTACGATCCGCGCGACTTCACGCTGCTGGCCAATGGCGG
>NZ_JBKBVB010000065.1:0-24414 GCF_046289595.1 Pseudorhodoplanes sp. | reverse complement strand
GAAACGGTCGGTCATCCCGGCGATGAAATCCCCGGCCCGGCGCGCGCGCGTCGCCTCCCCCGCAGCGGCAAGCCCGGTCTGCCATTCTTCCGGCATGTCCTCAGGCGCCTTCACGAAATGACGGAACAGGTCGCGGACGACGCCTTCCGCCTCGCCCATGACGCGCACGACGCGCGCGTGGCGGTACATGCGCGGGAACAGGAAATCCTTGATGCCGCGTTCGGCCTCGGCCATCGCGGCGGAAAAGGCGATGACGGCATGGTCGGCGTTGCGGATATCGTCGGCGCAAGACGGGGCGAGTGCATTCAGCCGTCGCGTGGCTTCTGCCGCGACATCCTCGATCATCCAGGTGATCAGGCGGCGGACAATCTCGTGCGCAAAGCGGGCAGGCTCGAGCGCGGGATAGCGCCGCCTGATTTCCCGCACGATGCCGCCGGCGAATGGCACTTCGTCGAGATCGTCGATGCGAAACAGGCCGGCGCGCAGGCCGTCGTCGATGTCGTGCGCGTTGTACGCAATGTCGTCGGAGATCGCGGCGACCTGCGCCTCCGCACTGGCATAGCTCCAGAGCTGCAGGTCGCAGATCTGCGCAAAATCGAGGATCGCGCGCGGCACCCCGCGCTCACGATAGCGGCCCGCCGGTTGGCCTTCGCGGTCGGTCAGCGGCCCGTTATGCTTGACCAGACCTTCGAGGGTCTCCCAGGTGAGATTGAGCCCGTCGAAATCGGCGTATCGGCGCTCCAGCGCGGTGACCAGCTGCAATGCCTGGGCGTTGTGGTCGAAACCGCCGAACGGCTTGAGCTCTTCGTCGAGCGCACGCTCTCCGATATGGCCGAATGGCGGATGGCCGAGATCGTGCGCCAGAGCCAGCGCCTCTGCCAGATCCTCGTCGAGGCCGAGCACGCGCGCCAGCGAGCGCGCGATCTGCTGCACTTCCAAAGTGTGGGTGAGCCGCGTGCGATAATGGTCGCCCTCGTGAAAGACGAAGACCTGAGTCTTGTATTTCAGGCGGCGGAAGGCGGCAGAATGGATGATGCGATCGCAATCGCGGCGGAAATCGTTGCGGCTCGGGCTCGCCGGCTCGGGAACGATTCGCCCACGGCTCCGCGCCGGGTCGGAGCTATAGGGCGCGCGCGGAGCGGACTGGATCGCCATGCCGGCTGTTTACGTGGCCCTGAGCCGGACGCAAGGCCCATATCCGCGGCCAAAGCCGCGGAATTGACGGACGGGTGCGGCGCACCTAATTATCGGGCATGACTGAAGGCAATGTGACTGTCACCGAGCGCGCTGTCGCCAAGGTCGCAGCGATCCTGTCGAAGGAACCGGCCGGCGCGATGCTGCGCGTCAGCGTCGAGGGCGGCGGCTGTTCCGGCTTCCAATACAAGTTCGATGTCGAGCGTGAGCGCGCCGACGACGACCTGGTGCTCGGACGTGACGACGCCAAAATCCTGATCGATCCGGTTTCGGTCGGCTTTCTGGCCGGCTCGGAGATCGACTATGTCGACGACCTGATCGGGGCGGCGTTCAAGATCAACAATCCGAACGCGAAATCCTCCTGCGGCTGCGGCACGAGCTTCTCGCTTTAAACGATCTATAGCGTTTTCAAGCGAAGTGGGCACCGGTTCGCGTGAAGAAAACGCGTCGACGCAATAACCTAGAGTCTTTTCGCGATTCGAAGAAAAGCGAAAAGACTCTCAGGCCGAACCGGCCGCCTATTCGGCAGCGACAGCGCGCGGCCGCTCCACCTCCGGCACCTCTTCGAGCTGCGGCTCGAGTCCGCGCTTGAGCATGCGGTCGAAGCGGTCGAGATAGATGTAGATCACCGGGGTGATGTAGAGCGTCAGCAATTGCGACAGACACAGGCCGCCGACCACGGCGATGCCCAGCGGCTGGCGCAGCTCCGCGCCCGCACCCGCCCCGAGCGCAATCGGCAATGCGCCGAAGATCGCGGCAAAGGTCGTCATCATGATCGGGCGGAAGCGAAGCAGTGCGGCCTCCCGGATCGCGGCCTCGGCGGACAATCCCACGCGCCGCCGGTCGATCGCAAAGTCGATCATCATGATCGCGTTCTTCTTCACGATGCCGACCAGCATCACGATGCCGATGATCGCGATCACCGACAGATCCATGCCGAAGAACCACAGCGTGATGATCGCGCCGATGCCGGCCGAGGGCAGACCGGAAATAATGGTCAGCGGATGGATGAAGCTCTCGTAGAGAATGCCGAGCACCACATAGGCGGCAAAGACCGCGGCGAGAATCAACAGGCCCTGCCCCTTCTTGACCTCCTCGAAGACCTGGGCCGAGCCCTGGAATCCGGTGACGATGGTCGCCGGCAGATTGGCCTCCTGCTCGACCCGCCGGATTGCGTCATTGGCCTGTCCGATCGAGAAGCCTGGCGCGACGTTGTAGGAAATCGTCACCGCATTCTGCTGGCCCTGATGGTTGACCTGCAGCGGGCCGACGGTCGGCACCAGACTGGCGACGGCATCGATCGGAACGGTCTGGCCGCTTGCGGTCTTCAGCCGCAGCTTGGAGAGATAGGCCGGATCCTCCTGGAAGCGCGGCATCGTCTCCATGATGACCTGATAGTCGTTCGACGGCGTATAGATGGTCGCCACCTGCCGCGAACCGAAGGCGTTGTAGAGCTCCTGGCGGATCTGGTCGACGGTGATGCCGTAGACCGCGGCCTTTTCGCGGTCGATATCGACCAGCATCTGCGGATTCTTGATGTAGAGGTCGGTGGTCACGTCGCGCAATTCGGGCAGCCGCGCGAGGCGCTGCTCGAGTTCCGGTGCGATCCGGTACAGCGACTCGGTATCGCCGCTCTGCAGCGTGTACTGGTATTCGCTTTTGGAAATGCGGCCGCCGATATTGATGTTCTGGATCGGCCGCGGGAACACCTGAATGCCCGGAACGCCTGACGTCGCGCGCATCATCCGCCCGATCACGGTGCGCATCGGATCGCGCTCGTTCTTAGGCTTCAGCACCACGAACATGCGGCCGTAATTGGCCGTGGTATTCGGCCCGCCCGCACCGACGGTGGAATTGACATATTCGACCGCCGGATCCTTGCTGATGATGTCGGTAACCCTCGATTGCCGCTCCACCATGGCCTCGAACGAGGTGTCGGTCGCAGCCTCCGTCACCACGATCATGAAGCCGGTGTCTTCGCTCGGGAAGAATCCCTTCGGGTAGACATAGTAGAGCCAGATCGTCCCGACCAGGGTGGCGATCGTGATCAGCAGCGTGACCGGCTTGTACTTGATCGCCTTGTCGAGGGTCCATTCATAACCGCGCAGCCAGCCCGCGAACATCCGCTCGAACCAGCGCAGCAGGAACCATTCCTTCTTCTCCGGCTCGTTCGGATCGTGACCGCGCAACACGCGGGCGCACAGCATCGGCGTCAGCGTCAGCGATACGAAGCCCGAGATGATGATGGCGATCGAGATCGTCACCGCGAATTCGCGGAACACACGTCCCACGACGCCGCCCATCAGGAGCACGGGTATGAATACCGCAATCAGCGACACCGTGATCGAGACGATGGTGAAACTGATTTCACGCGAGCCTTTCAGCGCAGCCTCGAATGGCCGCATTCCGCCTTCGATATGGCGCACGATATTCTCGAGCATCACGATTGCGTCGTCGACCACAAAGCCGATACACAACGTCAGCGCCAGCAGCGTCATGTTGTTGATCGAATAATCGAGCATGTACATGACGGCAAAGGTGCCGACGATCGAGATCGGGACCGCGAGCCCCGGAATCACGGTGGCGGACAGCTTGCGCAGGAAGATGAAGATCACGAGCAGCACAAGCACGAGCGCGATGAACATGTGTCCCTGCACGTCGGCCACCGACTGACGCACCGAGAGCGAACGGTCCATCAGGGTTTCGAGCTCGATCGAGGCCGGGATCGCGGCGCGCAAAGCCGGCAGCCGCTCCTTGATCGCGTCGACCACCGCCACCGTATTGGCGTCGGGCTGACGCTGGATCGCAAGCACGATCGAGCGCTCGCCGTTGAACCAGCTCGCAATCTTGTTGTTTTCGACGCTATCGATGACCCGTGCGACCTCGTTCAGCTTCACCGGCACGCCGTTGCGCCAGGCCACCACCACATTGGCGTAGTCCTCGGCCTTTTCGAGTTGCGGCGGCGCCTGCAGGGTGATGTTCTGCTGCGGACCGGACAATGTGCCAACCGGCACCGAGGAATTCACCCTGGCGACGGACTGCCGGATGTCCTCCAGCGAAAGCCCGCGCGCGGCCGCGGCTTCCGGATCGACCTGAACCCGCACCGCGAACTTCTGCGCGCCATAGACCAGGACCTGCGCCACACCCTGAATCTGCGAAATGGTCTGCGCCAGCACGGTGTCGGCATATTCGTGCACGGTCGACAGCGGCAGCGTTCCAGAGCGCGCCGCGATGAACAGAATCGGGAAGTCCGAAGGATTCACCTTGCGAAAGCTCGGCGGCGTCGTCATCTCGACCGGCAGCCGGCGCTGGGCAATGGTCAGCGCAGTCTGGACGTCGAGGGCCGCGGCGTCGATGTTGCGGTCGAGATCGAACTGGATGGTGATGCGCGTCGTCCCCTGATAGGAGGACGACGACATCGAGGAAATGCCGGCGATGGTGGAAAGCTGCCGTTCGATCGGAGACGCGATCGAGGCGGCCATGGTCTCGGGGCTGGCGCCGGAGAGATTGGCGGTGATCTCGATGGTCGGGAAGTCCACCCGCGGCAGCGCCGAGACGGCGAGCAGCTTGTAGGCGAAGGCTCCGAAAACGATGAACGACGCCGTAATCAGCGTCGTCATCACCGGCCGGCGGATACAGACCTCCGAAAGATTCATGTCAGGCCCCGGGCTTGGTCTGGCCGCGCGGCGCGACCCGCGAGCCATCGACCAGTTGCAATTGTCCGTCCCGCACCACCGTCTCTCCGTTCTTGAGCCCGTCGGTGATCATCGACTGCATGTCCATGGTGCGCCCGACGGTGACCTTGCGCACCTTCGCCACACCGTTTTCTACCACAAAGACATAGGAGCCGGCCTGGCTTACCTGCACCGCCGGAGACGGCACCACCACGGCGTTCTCGTTGCGCAAGATGACCTGCGTATTGACGAGCGTTCCGGGCCAGAGCAGATCGTCCTTGTTGTCCATGGTCGCACGCACCAGGACCATCCCGGTCGTCGGATCGACCGTGTTCTCGATCATCGTCACCTGACCGCTGGCGACGCGGGTGTCGCCGGGAATGATCGCCTGCACGGTCGCGGTTTCGGCGGCCAGCGCCTTACGCAGATCGGGCAATTGCCGTTGCGGCAGTCCGAACGACACATAGACCGGCTGGACCTGGTTGATGGTCGCAAGCGGCGCGGTATCGGCCGGCCGCACAAAATTGCCGACCTTCACATTGGCCTGGCTGATGCGGCCCGAGATCGGGGCACGAATTCTTGTCCAGTCGAGCTGGACCTTCAGGTTCTCCAGCGTGGCGCGGTTCGATCCGGCCAGCGCACTGGCGATATTGACCTGGGTCTGCGCATTGTTGAGCTGAACCTGGGTGGCGGCGTTCTTCTTGACGAGTTCGCCCAGGCGCTCCACGTCGCGCTCGGCCTGCTCCTGCTGGGCGACCGCGCCGGCAATCACCGCTTCGACGCGCTTGATCTCGGCCTCGAGCTGACGGCTGTCGAGCGTGAACAACAGATCACCGGCCCTCACCATCGCGCCGTCACGAAAATGCACCTCGGTGATGACGCTTTCCAGCCTCGCCTTGATGGCGACGCTGGCAATGGGCGTTACCGTACCCAATGCCTCGATGCGAACCGGCACTTCGCGTTCCACCGCCGTGACAACTTCGACCGGAATCACCCGAGGTGGCGGCCCCTTTTTCTGGGCGGCGGCATTTTCGGCTTTCCACAGGCGCAGGATTGGATCGAAGACGGATGGCTGAACCGCGTAAGCTGCCGCCCCGACGGCGACCAGCGCAGCCAGCGTAACCGACCATTTGCGAGCGCTCATAGGCTACTTCCGTCCCGGGCCGTGCGGGGATGCCGGGTTCTCTGATGTCTTGCCGCCCGCAGGCTCCGGCGCTGCCGCGCCACATGCATATGGACGTCTCGTATCATAACGATGCAAAAATCGCACCCGCCCCGCAATATCGGGTAAACACCGCACCTGCGAAAATTATGCCCGGGCCAGCCGGGACGGATCCGCCAGACCCATTAAATTTCTGCAATCACCCCTCGCACCCCTGCACCCTTCCCAACCCTCGCAACCCTCGATCGGCCCCGATGCGCATCGCCACCTGGAACGTCAATTCGATTCGGCAGCGGCTGGACAATCTGCGCGTCTGGCTCCGCGAGCGCGATCCCGACATTGTCTGTCTGCAGGAAACCAAGATCACCGACGAGGCCTTCCCGCGCGGCGAGGTCGAGAGCCTTGGCTACAATATTGCGGTTCACGGTCAGAAGACCTTCAACGGCGTCGCGATCCTGTCGAAATATCCGCTGGAAGAGGTGACCAACGGCTTGCCGGGAGATGCCTCCGACGATCACGCCCGCTTCATCGAGGCGCTGGCTGTCCATCCCGGCGGAGCGCTGCGCGTGGCTTCGATCTATCTGCCGAACGGCAACCCGGTCGGTAGCGACAAATATCCTTATAAAATGAAATGGATGGACCGGCTTTATGAGTATGCGTCTCAGCGGCTTAAGCTGGAGGAGGAGCTGGTCATGGCGGGCGACTACAACGTCATCCCGGCCCCCGACGACGTCCATGACCCCGCCGCCTGGGCCGAGGATGCGCTGTTCCGGCCGCCGACTCGCGAGAAGTTCCGGGCGCTGACCCATCTCGGATTGACCGATGCGATCCGCGCGGCCGCCGATGCCCCGGGACTCTATACCTTCTGGGACTATCAGGCCGGCGCCTGGCAAAAGGACCACGGCATCCGGATCGATCATCTGCTGCTGTCGCCGCGGGCGGCCGACCGGCTCACCACGGCAGGCATCGACAAGCATGTCCGGGCCTGGGAAAAGCCGTCGGACCATGTTCCCGTCTGGATTGATCTCGATGTCGCCAAACAGGAGCCGCAGGCAACCTGACAGTGCCCGACGCGGTGTATCCCGGACGATCGGACGCGATCAGTCGCGCCGGCCCTTCATGTAGCGTTCGAGATAGAGCACGGCCATCTGGCGTTCGTTGTCGGTGGCCTGCTTGAAGGCGGCGTCATACATCTCCGCCACCCATTTTTCGTTGCCCGCACCGTCACGCGCCAGCGTCAGCCACATCAGGCCGCGCGCCGCCTGACGCGGAACGTCGTCGCCCTTGAACAGCATATGACCGAGCAGGGCCTGCGCCTTCGGCTGTCCCTTATTGGCGGCAAGATGCAGCCAGCGCATCGCCTGACGCGCATCCTTCGCGGTCCCCAAGCCGTCGCGATACAGCTTTCCAAGTGCGAACTGGGCGTCCGGATGGCCGAAATAGGAGGCGGCATAGTGGTACATTTCATGCGCCCGGACCGGATCGGCCTTGACCGCGGTGTTGGGAATGCCCGCGAGATAGTAATTGCCGAGCTGGAGGAAGGCGTCGGCAACAAACCGGGCCTGCGGCAGATGCGGCGAATCCTCCGCATGGGCATCGGCAATACGGCGGAAATAGTCGAAGGCGCGCATATCGTTGCGCGGGACGCCATCGCCGTCCGCATACATGCGGCCGAGCTTCCATTGCGCCACGGTGTAGCCGTGGTCTGCCGCATATTGCAGCGACACCAAAGCCTTGTCGCTCTCGCCAGCTTTCAGCGAGGCCGTTCCCGAACGGAAGGCTTCGAACGGCGTCACCGGCGGCCGGGTATTGGCCGGCGTCCGCGTACCGTCGAACGCGAATGCCGGCGCAAGCCACAGCACGCAGGCCGCCAATCCAAGCTGTGTGACGCTACTCATCCGCATAGCTGATCTTCTCGGCCTTCGCGCCGGGATGGGTCACGGCGCCGTTCACGGCAGGACCAACCTGTTGTGCGTATTTCCAAAGATAACCGGACGCCGCATGGTCGCTCTTTCGCGCGCTCCATGCCGCCTTGCGCTGCTTCAGTTCATCGTCCGAAAGTTTGACATTCAGCGTGCCGTTCACGGCGTCCAGCTCGATCACGTCGCCGTCGCGCAGGAGCGCGATCGGTCCGCCGACCGCCGCTTCCGGCCCGACATGTCCAACACAGAAGCCGCGCGTTGCACCGGAGAAGCGGCCGTCCGTGATGAGCGCCACCCTGTCGCCCATCCCCTGCCCGTACAGCGCCGCCGTCGTCGACAGCATCTCGCGCATGCCCGGGCCGCCGCGCGGTCCTTCGTAGCGGATGACCAGAACCTCGCCGTCCTTGTAGGTGCGGTTACGCACCGCATCGAAGCAGGCCTCCTCGCCGTCGAAACAGCGCGCGGGCCCGGAAAATTTGAGATTGTGCAAGCCGGCGACTTTGACGATCGCGCCTTCGGGGGCGAGGTTGCCCTTCAACCCGACCACGCCGCCGGTCGGCGACAGCGGCTTGTCCGCCGGATAGACGACGTCCTGGTCGGGATTCCATTTCACGGTCTTCAAGTTCTCGGCCATCGTCCGCCCGGTGACGGTCATGCAATCGCCGTGGAGATAGCCGCCGTCGAGCAGGGCCTTCATCACCAACGGGATGCCGCCTGCTTCGAACAGATCCTTGGCGACATAACGGCCGCCTGGTTTCAAATCCGCGATATAAGGTGTTCTTTTGAAGACCTCCGCGACGTCAAACAGCGTAAAATCGATGCCGGCTTCATGAGCAATTGCAGGCAGATGCAGTGCAGCATTTGTCGAGCCGCCTGAAGCGGCGACCGTGGCCGCCGCATTCTCCAATGACTTTCTTGTGACAATGTCGCGCGGACGGATCCGCAGCTGCACCAGCTCCATGACCTTCTCACCGGCGGTCATGCAGAACTGGTCTCGCATTTCGTAAGGCGCAGGTGCGCCGGCCGAATACGGCAGCGCCAGCCCGATCGCCTCCGACACCATGGCCATGGTGTTGGCGGTGAACTGGGCGCCGCATGCGCCGGCCGACGGACATGCCACCTGTTCGAGGCCGAACAGGTCGTCATCGGACATTGCACCGACCGAGTGCTTGCCCACCGCCTCGAACACGTCCTGAACCGTGACCGGCTTGCCCTTATAGGTGCCGGGCAGGATCGATCCGCCATAGATGAAGATCGAGGGCACGTTGAGCCGCACCATCGCCATCATCATGCCCGGCAGAGACTTGTCGCAACCGGCCAGGCCGACCAGAGCGTCATAGGCGTGGCCGCGCATCGTCAGTTCGACCGAGTCCGCGATCACCTCGCGGGATGGCAAGGACGCGCGCATCCCGCCATGCCCCATGGCGATACCGTCGGTGACGGTGATGGTGCAGAACTCCCGCGGGGTGCCGTTGGCCGATGCGACGCCTTTCTTGACGGCCTGGGCCTGCCGCATCAGCGCGATATTGCAGGGAGCCGCCTCGTTCCAGCAGGTCGCGACCCCGACCAGCGGCTGATGGATCTGCTCTGTGGTCAGACCCATGGCGTAGAGATACGAACGGTGCGGCGCGCGCTCCGGACCCTCGGTCACGTGGCGGCTGGGCAACTTGGCTTTCAGACTGGTCTTGGCGTCCATGAACGTTCAGTCGGGCTCCCGGCTCCCGTGGCGCACCGAAAACATTTGTGACGCCGATATTTCTGCCGCTTCCTGTGGGAGAGGCCTATGGCCAAATGGCGGCAGAGACCGACCGATACCAAAATGTCTCTAAACTGTGGCGGGGATGCCACGTAGCACTGAGCCGCTGGCCGACTGCGTTGCGTCGTTTGTCCGCCGCAATGTCTCAAACAGTGACAGCGATGACACTGTTCAAGCGGAAACGGTATCCGGGTAATATCGCTATTTCCTGGACGCCACGGCATCGGCTGAGACGGCGGCAATGGCTGCCGCAATCCGCAACCGGACAATCTGGTCGTCGAAGGGGCTATCCCCCGGATTTGCGAGCAACCAGTTCTTGAGAGCCCGGATCGATGCCCGCTCCCGTTCGCTGGCCGGGAACGCTTTCCGGGTCTCGTCCGCGCGACGCATCGTCATCCCTCCGATGGTTGGCGTGGCAACGCACCGATCGGCCGGCCCGTTCCGTCGCGGACGATCACGATCGCGGGAATCCGCCGCTCGCCATTTACCCGCCAACCGCGATAGGGATGATCTGTGCCAAGCAAGCTCACACGCGCGTTCTTTGACCGCTCGGTTCATGATGTCGCACCCGACCTGATCGGCGCGACGTTCCTTTTCAATGGTGTTGGCGGGATCATTGTCGAGGTCGAGGCCTATCACCACACCGATCCTGCAGCGCATTCCTTCAACGGCCAGACGCCACGCAACGCGGTGATGTTCGGGCCGCCGGGCTTTGCCTATGTCTACCGCTCCTATGGCATTCACTGGTGCGTGAATGTCGTCTGCGAGGCGGAACGCTCGGCCAGCGCGGTGCTGATCCGCGCGCTGCAGCCCACTCACGGCGTTGCCGCGATGCAGCGCCGGCGCGGAGTGAACGATGAGCGGCTCTTGTGTTCGGGGCCGGGCCGGCTCACCGAAGCGCTGGGCATCACGATCGCGCAGAACGGCCTGCCGCTTGACCGCGCCCCATTCGAACTGCGCGCGCGCAGCACCGAGGTTCCGCTCGCATGCGGACCTCGCATCGGCATCACCAAGGCGTCGGATTTGCCGTGGCGCTACGGGCTGAAGGGATCGCGCTATCTCAGTAGGCCGTTGCGCTGATCACCGGGCCTGCAGCTTCGACGCGCAGCGCAGACAGGTAGGGACAGCGGGATCGAATTCGAGCCGCTTCGGTTCGATATCTTCACCACAGCTGACACAGGCGCCGTATTCGCCGCGCTCCATGCGCTGCAGAGCCTGATCGATGCGGACAAGTTCACCCTGCCGGCGCCGCTGCGCGGCAAGGGCCATCTGCTGGCCCTGCAGCGCGTCCATGCGCGACAATCGGCCGACGCTGGTCTGGTCGAGCACCACCGTCTCGCGGGCGGACGCCGCCTGCTCATCCTCGGCTTCGATCTCGGCACGGCGGCGGATCAGCCGCGCGCGCATCGCCTCGATGTCCATTTCGGTCTCCGGCCCGTTGCCGCATCGAGGCAACGGACGTACTCGTGAACCGTGCGGTTATTGCACGGCTCCGGGCCGGCTGTCGGTGTCCTTGATGTCGCGGAATGAAATGCCCGGCGCGCGCTCGCGCGTATAATCGAGATTGAACTGATTGCGGGCGAGGAAAACCGGATCGCCGTCGAGATCGTCGGCGACGCTCGACGCGTTGCTGCGCACGAAGGTGTCGAACGCCTTCGCGGCCTCTTTGGGATCACCCTTGCCGTCCGGTGCGATCCACCGCGCCAGTGAGAATTCGCTCTGGTCCCAGCTGACCTCCAGCCCGTATTCGTCCATCAGCCGCACCCGCAGCACATCGAGCTGCAGCGGGCCGACCACGCCGACCAACGCGGGCGAGCCGTCATGCGGACGGAACACCTGCACCACGCCTTCCTCGGCAAGCTGCTGCAGGGCCTCTTTCAGCTTCTTGGCCTTCATCGCGTCGGGCAATCGCACGCGGCGCAGGATTTCCGGCGCGAAGCTCGGCACCCCAACGAAGGTGATGTCCTCGCCTTCCGTCAGGGTGTCGCCGATCCGCACCGAGCCGTGGTTCGGAATGCCCACAACGTCGCCGGCATAGGCTTCCTCGGCCAGCGCGCGGTCCTTGGCGAAGAAGAATTGCGGCGCGTTCAGCGCGATCTGCTTGCCGGTCCTGATCTGCTTGACCTTCATGCCGCGCGTCAGCTTGCCCGAGCAGAGCCTAGCAAAGGCGATGCGGTCGCGGTGGTTCGGGTCCATGTTCGCCTGGATCTTGAACACGAAGGCGGACATGCGCGGCTCCTCGGCCTCCACCATCCGCTTGTCGGCCTTCTGGTCGCGCGGCGGCGGCGCCACACGGCCAAGCGCATCGAGAAGATCGCCGACGCCGAAATTCTTCAAGGCCGAGCCGAAAAAGACCGGCGACAGATGTCCCTCGCGGAAGGACTGCAGATCGAAGCCGCGGCAGGCCTCGCGCACCAGCTCGAACTCGCCCTCGATCGCCGACGCGTCGAGATTGGGATTGAGCGCGGCGACATCGTGGATGCTCATCGTGCGCAATTCGCCCGCCTTGCCGGCATCGCCCTCCAGGAGGCGCACGCCGCCCGACTCGACTTCAATGGTGCCGACAAAATCGCGGCCGCGGCCGACCGGCCAGTTGATCGGGGTCGTATCGAGCGCCAGCGTCTTTTCGATTTCGTCGAGCAGTTCGAACGGATCGCGGCTCTCGCGGTCCATCTTGTTGACGAAGGTCAGGATCGGGATGTCGCGCAGGCGGCAGACCTCGAACAATTTGCGGGTGCGCGCCTCGATGCCCTTGGCGGCGTCGATCACCATGACGGCAGAATCGACCGCGGTGAGCGTGCGGTAGGTGTCCTCGGAGAAGTCCTCGTGGCCCGGCGTGTCGAGCAGATTGAAGACATGGCCGCCATATTCGAAGGTCATGACCGATGTCACCACCGAAATGCCGCGCTCCTTCTCGATCGCCATCCAGTCGGACTGCGTGGTCTTGCGGTTGCGCTTGGCCTTGACCTGCCCGGCGAGCTGGATCGCACCGCCGAACAGAAGCAGCTTCTCGGTCAGCGTGGTCTTGCCGGCGTCCGGATGCGAGATGATGGCAAAGGTGCGCCGCCGCTCGATCTCGGCGGCGAGCGGCGAGAGCGGCGTTTCGGGTTCGATGCGGACGGGCATGGTCATGCCGCGCTATGTACAGCGCAACTGCCGGGATGCAAGGCTTTTGGCCTGCAGGGCGAACAGGCCGCTGCCGGTCAGTCTTTCAGAAAGGCCGGGCAATGCCCGTGCGCCTGGGCCCAGGCCTTCAGCGCCTCCCGGGTTACTTCGGTATTCCAGCCCGGATTGGCGCGCTCCCGGGCGATCATCTCCTCGCTTGCATGCGGCTTCGGACTGATCGCCAGCGCCCCCGACTTGACCGCATCCATGATCGCGGCCGACCAGGCCATCGACTCCTGGGTATAGGGATGACCGGGCTCGATATCGCACCACAACCGCGAGGCATTGGAGATGCTGAGCGTGTTGACGAGCTTCCAGGCGGCGTAATTGGGCTTGCGCTGCGCCTGAACCGGCGCGCGCTCGGTGCCTACTTGCGCCAGCAGAATTTGCACGGCGCACAGGATGATTCCGGCGACGATGGTGCAATAGCCGCCCATCAAAGCGAGCGGCACCGACACGCCTTCCTGAATCGCCCAGAGTGTACAGCCGACCGCGAACAACAGGGCCGCGCCGAGCGGCACCAATTGTCCAGGTCCGATGCGTCCAACTCCGCTCAGCACAATATCGCGAATCCGGGCATAGCCTGCATCCGGAGCCGGCGCCGCCAGAACGGCGGAACTGTTTTGCGTCGCGGAGATTGCGGGAGTTCGAGACTGTGCCATGGGCGCTCTTGGTCGGGGAATGGAATCGGCAACGCAACGAATCGATATCGTAACCACGACAGTTAAGCGAATGCTCTCGATTGCAGCAACAGTGTCACGAAGCGAGTGTCACCACGCCAGCGTCACGATGCGAGGTCTCGGCGCGGTTCGATCGCACCGCGGCATGGACGGCACGCCGTCACGGTCAATAGGCGATGATGAACTCGCAGCCCGAGGCGGTGGAGAATTGCCGTGTGATGCGGCCGGTCGTAAGCTCAAATTCCAGCACCACCGCATCGTCGTGACAGCATAGATAGGCGTGGCGCTCGTCCTGCGCGAAGCCGAAACCCATCGGGCCTTTCGGCGTTGCGACGGATGCGATCTGCAACAGCGAACCCGCTTCGAAAACTGCCGCGTGATTGTCGAGCAGCGACGACACGCAGACGAAGCGGCCGTCGGGCGAGACCCGCACCCGCTTGAGCTGGTTCGGCTTGCCCTCCCCGCCCATGATCGGGACCGTGTCGCGCAGCGTCCCGGTTGCAGCATCGAACACATAGAGTGTTGGCGTCCGGTGCGCACAAACGAACAGCGAACCGCCATCCGGACTGACGCAAAGCCCCTCCGCGAGATCCGGTATCGGCAGGCGGCCGGTCATCTCGCACCCGCTCCGGTCGATCACCGCGACGAAGTCCGAGGTCTTGCAGGAAGCGAACACCTTGTCCGCCGCATGGCTGACCGCGAGCCAGTGCGCGGCCTTGCCGGTATCGACGCTCCGAACCGCGCCCGTGGCCGGATCGATTGCAAGCACCGCATTGCCGAGTTCTGCCGTGCACCACAGCATGCCATCACGATCGAGCATGACGCCATGCGGCGCGACATCCGCGCCCAGGTCGATCATGCGTGCGAGCGTCCTGACCTCGAGATCGATCACGGCCACGCGCCGGTCCGGATTGGCGTTCCTGCCGAAAATGCCGCCGCCATAAACCGACGCGTAGACCGCGCCGCCGCCGGCCGAGCGCACCATCTCATGGGTCGAGGCCGGCATGTCGATCGCGCCGGTCATGGCGAGAGTTTCGGCGTCGAAAAACTGCACCTTGTTCGCGGTCTTGCAGGTTACCACAAGGCGCGGCCCGCCCGGCCGGTTGTTCGGATCGGGGGTCATGGTGCTTTCGGCGCGGCGCTCCCTGCAACGGGCACGCGCTCAAGGCCCGCCCGCCATGTCAGGTCGAGCATCAGACCCGGCGCCACGGTGTCAAGCACCGGCGTGACCGGCAGGCCCGCGGCCGACAGCAAATCGGCGACCCAGTGGTTGCAGACTTTGAAGATGTGAAAAGCGCCGTTCGCGCGAAAGAACAGGCTGGCGCCATAGAGACCGCCACCGAGCGGCTGCGGCGATGGCGGCTCACCGCTCATGAAAAAGGTCGCTTCGAGCGCGGCAAGCATGCGCGCGAAGCCCCGTTCGCTCAACCCGATGCGGACCGTGTCGGCCGAGGCGAAGGCCTGATGCGGATGATCCGGCAGCCCCACCACATGCAGCACCGAGCGGTTGCCGGGAAAGAACAGCGCGCGCAACGCCAGACCGAGCTTCAGTGAGGCGACGGTCGGCACCGCGGCGTAGAAATCCGCCTCGCCCCAGCCGAATTCGATATAGGGATAGCTGCCGAACTGCTCGGCCACCCGGATCAAAGCCGTATCGCCGTTGCGCCGTGCGGTTTCGGCGAGCATGGCGGTCGGGATCGCGAGTCCGACATGATAGCCGTGGCCGACGACGACAATCTCGACCTGAGGTGCGTCCGCCCGCGGCGGCCACAAAGCCGGATCGGCAGGCCGCGCAGTGGCAGCCGCCAGCAGGATTACGGCAACAGCAACCGCTGACGCCGCGGTCAATCCATAGCTCACGATCCGGATCAGATGCCGCATGTGCCAGGCCGCCCCGGCCGCCCGACGATGCCGCCCGCGCCACCCACGCCAGCCGTCGCCGGTCCGCATTTTCGGCGACAATTGCGGCGAGCATTTGGATCGCGGCACGCGATGCAGCACTGCGTGATTGCCGTCATGGTGCGAGACTGCGGGTGACCTCATCGGTGAGGGCACGGAAGCGCCGGGCTTCGAGATCGCCAAGCGACGTCGCCGTGCGGGACTTGAAGGCGCGCTCGCCGATGGTGAGCCGCAGCTGGTTTTGTTCGGATAACGGAAGCTTCGCGAGCGCCGGCTGCCCCGATCCGCGCTTCGCCGCCGGAAGAGGACCGCGCGCCTTCTCGAATGCCGCCATCATGGCCACCAGCTGCTCGTCAGCGCCCGGCCGGCCGAGCCACTCGATCCCGACCGGCATGCCCCGAGAATCCGTGCCGGCCGGCGCCGCCGCCGCGGGCAAGCCGGCACTGCCTGCCAGATAGCAGGTGATATCGTCGCTCGCATCTTCGCGCGCACCGCCGCGCAGGTCGGTCGGATAGACGATGGCGTCGAGCTTAAGGCGGTTCATCAGCCGCACCATCGTCTCCCGGTTGGCGGCGATGCGCCTGACGGCGGCGCGCTCGCGGCGCGGCGCCGATGCGCCGTCTGCGACACATTGCCGTTCGGTCCATTCGGCACGGATCAATCCCGACCGGCAGACGTCGCGCCAGGTCTTGCGCGGACCGTCATAGCGCGAGAATTCGCGATCGACCTTGACGGCGAAACCCTTGAGAAATTCGATGCCCAGACGATCGTCGAAGCCATTGAGCACCACCGGGTCGACGATGACCGCGCCTGCATCCTTCATGCGCGCGATGGCCTGCGTCATCTGCATCTTCATTTCGGGCGACGCCTTGGCCCAGAAGTCCTTGCCGTTATAGGTCCGCAGAATTCCGATTCGCTTGCCGCGCAGACCATTGCCGGCGTCGGCGACTGAGCGGCTCCAGCGCGCGTCCATGACCGCAAGCGAACTGCGCAGCATCGGCACGTCTTTCGCAATCGCGCCCGAGACCCCGTTGACGAATCCGATCGGAAACACGCCCTCGACCGGGAAACGGCCATAGGTCGGACGCAGCGACACCGCGCCGTTATAGACCGCCGGAATCCGAAGCGAGCCGCAATTGTCGCTGCCGAGCGCAAGCGGCACGAAGCCCGCCCCGACCGCGGCGCCCGATCCGGCCGACGAGCCGCCGGGGCTGAACCACGTATCATAGGCATTGCCGGTGCGCCCGGTCGCGCCTGACAGCCCGCGAATGCCCATGGCGAATTCGTCCATGTTGGTCTTGCCGACAACGATCGCTCCGGCCTGACGCATGCGAGCGACCAATGTGGCATCGCCGGGCGGCCGATTGCCGATCAGCGCGCGCGATCCGACCGTGACAGGCATGTCGGCGGTATCGAAATTGTCCTTCACCGCGACCGGCAGGCAATGCAACGGGCCCTTCTCTCCGCCCTGGGCGACCTTGCGGTCAAGCTCGGCAGCCTGCGCCAGTGCATTCTCGTTCAGCGCGACGAATGCGTTGAGCGGCGGGCCACCGGTCGCATCGAGGTCGCGCGCGCGAATATCGTCGAGCACAGCCTCGATTTGCTTAACACAGCTTTCCGGCGCCTTGATGTCTTGCGCATGGGCCGGCGTGACCGCGCAAACCATCAGCACGAGAAGGCCCGCAAGAGGGCGCATCACGCCGCGCCCTTCAGCCGCTCCAGCGCTTCGAGGATTTTCGTGCGCCGCGCTTCGGCCTCTTCGCGCTTTTCCTTCTCGCCCTCCACCACCTCCTCGGCGGCATTGGCGACGAATTTCGGATTGCCAAGCTTCTGGTCGACGCGCTGGATGTCGGATTCCGCCTTCGCCAGTTCCTTCTGAAGACGGGTGCGCTCGGCATTCAGGTCGATGACGCCCTTGAGCGGCAACGCCGCTACTTCGCCGCGCACCAGAAGCTGCACCGCGCCCTCGGGCGGCGTCTGCGTGAACACAAGCTCGGAGATGCGCGCCAGCCGCTTGACGAAATCGAGCCAGCGCCCGGCGCGCGCCTGCGTCTGCTCCGACACGCTGACCAGCACCAGCGGCATCATGGTGGCGGGCGGAATGTTCAGCTCCGAACGCAGCGACCGCACCGACGTGACGAGATCGACCACCCAGCCGATTTCGGCTTCCGCGGCCGGATCGTCGAGCCCGTCATAAGAAGGCCACGCGGTCAGAGCGAGCATGTCGGGGCGCTCGTCGCCCTTGCGCGCAAGTTCAGCCTCGCTGCCGGTCATGCGCTCGGGCTCCACCGGGACCGGTCCCGTCACCCACCACAATTCCTCGGTGATGAACGGCATGAAGGGATGCAGCAGCTTGACGATCTCGTCGCGCGCCCAGGCGACCGTTGCGCGGGTTTCGGTCTTGGCTTCGCCGTCCGGACCGGTCAGAACCGGCTTCACCAGTTCCAGATACCAGTCGCAATAGATGTTCCAGACAAAGCGGTAAGCCGCGCCCGCCGCCTCGTTGAAACGGTAGGCTTCGAGCGCTGCGGTCACGTCGCGCGCCGCCTTCGCGGTCTCATGGGCGATCCAGCGGTTCAGCACCTGTTTGGCATTGCGCGGCGTAAAGTCCGGAACGCTGACGCAGCCGTTCATTTCGGCAAAGCGCGCCGCGTTCCAGAGCTTGGTGGCGAAGTTGCGATAGCCCTCGACGCGCTGGGTGGAGAGCTTAATGTCGCGGCCCTGCGCCGCCATCGCCGCGAGCGTGAACCGCAAGGCGTCGGCACCGTACCTGTCGATCAGGTCGAGCGGGTCCATGACGTTGCCCTTCGACTTCGACATCTTGGCTCCCTTCTCGTCGCGCACGAGGGCGTGGATATAGACGGTGTGGAACGGAATCTTCTCCATGAAGTGGAGGCCCATCATCATCATCCGCGCCACCCAGAAGAAGATGATGTCGAAGCCCGTCACCAGCACGTCGGTCGGATAATAGCGCTTCAGCTCCGGTGTCTCCTCGGGCCAGCCGAGCGTGGAGAACGGCCACAGGGCGGATGAGAACCAGGTGTCGAGCACGTCCTCGTCGCGGGTCAGATACGCGGCCCGGCGGCCCGGATCCTGCGCAATCGCCTCGGCCTCTTTTTCGGTGATGTTTCCGTTCGCGACATCGTAACCAAGCGCCTCGGCGACCGCCTCGTCCTGCGTCTCGGCGACATAGACGCGACCGTCCGCGCCATACCAAGCCGGGATCTGGTGGCCCCACCACAGCTGGCGCGAGATGCACCAGGGCTGGATGTTCTCCATCCAGTCATAATAGGTCTTTTCCCAATTCTTCGGCACGAACACGGTCCGGCCGTCGCGCACTGCCGCAATCGCCTCTTTCGCAAGAGTCTTGGCGTCGACATACCATTGGTCGGTCAGGAACGGCTCGATCACCACGCCGGAACGGTCGCCATGCGGCACGGTGTGCGTGTTCGGCTCGATCGTGTCGAGCAGGCCTTTCTCTTCCATCCGCGCGACAATCTGTTTGCGGGCGGCGAAGCGGTCCATGCCGTGCATCGCGAGCGTCGCATCGAGGTCCGCGGATTTTTCGAGGCCGGAGAGAAAGTCCTCGTTGTCCTTCAGCGCGAGCTTGCCCTCGACGTCGAGAATATTGACCATCTGCAGGCCGTGGCGCTTGCCGACCTCGAAATCGTTGAAGTCGTGGGCCGGTGTGATCTTCACCGCGCCGGTGCCCTTTTCCGGGTCCGCATAATCGTCGCCGATAATCGGAATGCGGCGGCCGACCAGCGGCAGGATGGCATTGCGGCCGATCAGATGCTTCAGCTTTTCGTTTTCCGGATGTACCGCGACCGCGGTATCGCCCAGCATCGTCTCGGGTCGCGTGGTCGCAACAACGATGAACTCGCCGGGAATGCCCTCGACCGGATATTTCAAATGCCAGAGATGGCCCTTCACCTCGACCTGCTGCACTTCAAGATCGGAGATCGCGGTCAGCAGTTTGGGATCCCAGTTGACCAGCCGCTTGTCCTTGTAGATCAGCCCCTGCCGGTACAGCTCGACGAAGACCTTGAGCACGGCCTTCGACAGCCCCTCGTCCATGGTGAAGCGCTCGCGCGACCAGTCACAGGACGCACCGAGCCTTTTCAACTGGTTGATGATGGTGCCGCCCGATGCGGCCTTCCATTCCCAGACCCGCTCCAGGAACTTTTCGCGGCCCATCGTGCGGCGATCCGGCTGCTGGCGTTCCATCAATTGCCGCTCGACGACCATCTGGGTGGCGATGCCGGCATGGTCGGTGCCGACCTGCCACAGAACGTCGCGCCCGCGCATGCGCTCGAACCGGCACAGGATGTCCTGCAACGTGTTGTTGAGCGCATGGCCCATATGCAATGAGCCGGTCACGTTTGGCGGCGGAATGACGATACAATAAGGTTTCGCGTCGGCGCGGTCAGGCCGGCCGGCCTTGAAGGCCAGCGCATTCTCCCACGCCTGCGAGATGCGCGGCTCAACGTCGGACGGCTGATAGGTCTTGTCGATCATCTGGAAATTCGGGGTTTCAGCGCAACCGCGCAGCGGACTTCCGATCCACCACCCTTGCGCGCGCGGGCTACAAAGCCCGCCGCGGCGCACCCTGTCAACAATCGCTCCGGCCAGCCTGCCCGCATCGAGCCCGTAGAGAACGTGCCCAGTCTCACTTCCGCGCACAGCCCGACCCGGGCCATTCTGCTGCTGTCGCTGGCCGGCTTCGCCAGCCAGGCGATGGTGCGGGTGTCCGATTCGCTGCTGCCGCAGATCGCGGCCGACCTTGCCGTCACCATCGGCGCCGCGGCCATTGTCGTCACCGCCTATGGCCTCGCCCATGGCACGGTGCAGCTGTTCGGCGGCGAGATCGGCGACCGGTTCGGGAAATATTACTCGGTGGCGGGCCTGAGCGCGGTCGCCGCCGCCGCGACCGTGTTGTGCGGCCTTGCCGGAAGTCTCGGCGAACTGGTTGCCTACCGCCTGCTTTGCGGCATTGCGGCCGGCTGCATCATCCCGCTGGCCATGGCCTATATCGGCGACGTGGTGCCCTACGAACAGCGCCAGCCGGTGCTTGGCCGCTACCTGACCGGGCAGATTGCCGGATTGCTGTTCGGCCAGGTCGCCGGCGGCGTGCTGGGCGATCTTTTCGGCTGGCGCAATGTGTTCTTCATTCTCGGCGGCATCTTCGCACTCGCCGCAATCGCGCTGGTCGCCGAACTGGCCTTCAATCCGGCGACCCGCGCCTCGAGCCGGCGCGCCGCACGCAAGGGCGGCCTGATCGCCGAATACAAGGTCGTGCTCGGCTCGCCCTGGGCGCGCTTCATCACGGCCTGCGTCTTTGTGGAAGCCGCCCTCCTCTATGCGGTGTTGTCCTTCATCGGCGCCGACCTGCATTTGCGTTTCGGCCTGAGCTTCACCATGGTGGGCCTGATCGTCGGCTGCTTTGCCATCGGCGGCCTGATCTACACGTTTGCCGTCCGTGTGCTGGTGAACCGGCTCGGCCAGATCGGACTTGTGATCGCAGGCGGCATCCTCGTTTCGACCGGATACATCATCCTGTCGTTTCAGCCGGTCTGGTGGTTCGCGCCAGTGGCAACCACGCTGATCGGACTCGGCTTCTACATGGTCCACAATACGATGCAGACCAACGCCACGCAGATGGCCCCGCAGGCGCGCGCCACTGCGCTGGCGATCTTTTCCTCGGCGCTCTACATGGGCATCACGGTGGGCGTCGCCGCGGCGGCGCCCGTGGTCGACCGCTTCACCGCGGTGCCGGTATTCCTGGCGGCGGCAATCGGATTTCCCCTGCTCTGCGCGATCTTCGCGCGCGGTTTATGGCGCAAGCGGCAGGCTGAAACCCAGGCGCCGGCCGCCTCAGAGTGAGATCAGCGGCCGCGCGATACCCGCTCGATCTCGGCGCGCACCAGCCGCTCGACCAGACTGGGCAGATTGTCGTCGAGCCAGGCCTTCAGCATCGGCCGCAGCATTTCCTTGACCAGATCGTCAAGGGTTCGGGCATTCTGGCTGAGCACAGTATGCGCAAGCGTCGTGAACGCGGAATCGACCGCGGCTGTCGCCTGCCGCGAGAGCAACGGCTCATCCAGTTCCATCTGCGCCGACAAGGTTCTGCGCGCATGCTCGAGCGGATCCCCGGCCGGCATATCCATGGGCGCCGGCTCCTCGAAATCGGGCTCGGGCGCCGCTTCGGCGAAAACCACATCGGGTTGTGCATTCACCGTGGTAAAGCGCGGCGGCACGGCTTCAGGCGCCGGCGCCAGCATGTCCTCAGTCAATTCGAGAACATCGGCAGGCATAGCCGCGGGCTCTGGTAATGGCTCGGGCTCGGGCAACGGCTCAGGCAATCGCTCGCGCGCCTGCACCGGCGGGGGCGCGGCTGGCGGAATGTCGCGCAGATACTCGGCCGGAGACGGCGGCGCCGGTGCTGCAACGGCAACTGGCTCTGCAACAGGCGCTGGCACGGGAGACGGGCTTGCGGCGGGAGCGCTGGCCTTCGCGTCATCGTCTGCGATGATGCGGCGGATGGAGGCGAGGATCTCCTCCATCGACGGTTCGTGCGATTTTGCCGGCTGGTTCATTTCGCCCCGTCACATTTCTGCGCAAGCGGAGCCTGCAGTCGCTTCGGCGGAACACGGCCGCGCGTGCGGACCTTGTTGCCGATGGCGATGCAGCGCCGCATCGAATCAACGCATCAACTATCGCCGGTTTGCCCGAATTTGGGGAGTATTACACGCCAATTGCGTAACACAATCGGCGCTGTGCGCGGACATGTGGATGAATTCGGAGCAGCTGCCCGGCTGGCTTGTGCCTCGGTCGTTCGGGGCGGCGGCGTCAGCTGTGCTTTGGCCGATCAGCGTCCGTCCGGCGTCCGGATACCAATCCAGGCGTCGCGCACCTGCTGATAATGAACCATCGGATCATAGAGCGGCACCTGCAGCCCCAGGACCGGGACCGACAGCCGGCCCACCGCTGACAGCAGGGTGTAGGATGCCACGACGCGGTCGCGTTGCGCCGTGACCAGCGCCACCCGCGCATTCAGCAATTCCTGCGTGGCGTTCAACACATCGAGGGTCGTGCGCTGCCCGACACGGGCCTCTTCGCGCACGCCGTTCAGCGCAATTTCCGCCGCTGTGACCTGCGCCCGGGTTGCGTCGATCTGCGCCTTGGCGGCTTCGAGCTGTCCCCAGGATTGCACCACATTGGCGCGGGCCTGATCGCGATTCAGCGCCAGTTCGAGCCTGCGCTGGCCGACCGTCTCCTTGGCCTGCCGGATCAGGGAATATTCCGAACCGCCCTGGTAGATCGGCACCGTGATCTGGCCGACCACCGAGCCCTGGAATGTCCTGACGTTGTTTTCGCTGGTCCAATGGCTCTGCTGCGCGCTGGCGGTGACGTTGACCGTCGGATACAGCGCACCCTCGTTCACCTTGACCTGCAGCTGGGCCACGTCGACGCCGAACTCGGCCGCATTGACCGAGGGATTCTCCGCCTGCCCCTGCGCCACGGCCAGATCGAGTGTGCGCGGCGAAAAGCGGTCGACCGGCGTGCCGTTCGCCAGCCGTCCCGGATCGACGCCGATGACGCGGCGATAGGCGGCACGCGATGTGGTCAGATTCGCCTGTGCGGAGAGAAACTGCGACTGCGCCGCAGCGACACGCGATTCGGCCTGCGCCACATCGGTCCGCGTCACTTCGCCGACATTGAAACGGTCACGGGTCTGGCGGAGCTGCTCCTGGATGACTTCGACGTTACGGCGCTGCAATTCCAGCACCGCGGTGTCACGCAGCACATTCATGTAAACCGTCGCGGCATCCAGCAAGACGGTCTGCTCGATCACGCGCAGCGTCTCGCGTGCGGAAAAGACCTGTGCCTCGGCCTGACGGGTGCGGTTCGCGGTCTGAAAGCCGTTGAACACGTTTTGGGTGAGCGTCGCCCCATAGGTTTTCGGGTAATGCCGGTGTGAATTGTTGTTTCGCTGCCCAACGACTTCCGGCGGATTGGTCAGCGGCACAAGCACCCGGGTCTCGGTGGTGGTGTCGTTCCACTGCACGCCGGTCGAGCCAGTGGCGCTGATGCGCGGCCGGTATCCCGATAATGCCTGCGGCACCGCTTCGTCGGTGGCGCGGACGAGCGCGCGCTGCGCATTGATCTGCGGGTTGTTCTGATACGCCGCAACCAGCGCCTGTTCGAGCGTCGATACGCCGCCGGTCCCGTTGACAGCAGCGCGACGCTCCGACGCAAACGCCGTCGGGCTGGTCATCACGAACGCCACAGCCAAGAGCATTCGTCCCGCACGCGCGAGCGGCATTCACACCCCCAAAAAGCACCGGACGCCCGTGACAGACCCCCCGTGGTCTCCAGGCGTTAACGGCTTGGCAACTATATCCAGCCCGGGAACAGTTTGAAGCCCTGTGCTGTGCTGGCAACAAAAAGAAGCGCCGCCTGCGTGATTCAGGATACAGGTGCCTCAATCTGGGTCAGAGCCGATGTGACTAGAAAACAAACGATTTTGGGCGGGAAAATCCGGGCAAAACCGGTCCAAAGGCGTCAAAAACCGGACGGGAGGTCAGATCGGCAGCGGACCGGGTGTAGAGCGTGGCCTTGGCGGCCGGCCCGTCGCCCCGGATACAGATCAGACGTCCGCCATCGGCAAGCTGTCCGCAGAGCGATTCGGGATCGATTTCGACCGCCCCCTCGACGAGAATCGCATCATACGGCCCCCCGGCAGCGTGGCCATCGCGAAGCGGCCCCTCCCGCACTGCAACATTGCCGAGGCCGGACAGATTGGACCTCGCCTGAGCGACCAGGGCGGGCTCTTCCTCGAGAGCGAGAACGGAGCCGGAAAGCCGCGCCAGCAGCGCCGCCGCATAGCCGGTCGCGCAGCCGACATCGAGCACGCGATCAGCGCTCTTGAGGTCCAGAGCCTGAAGCATCTTTGCCAGCA
>NZ_JBKBVB010000064.1:0-24613 GCF_046289595.1 Pseudorhodoplanes sp. | reverse complement strand
GTTCCGCTGCCGTCCGTCGAGAGGAGCGTGAGCGACTTGTTGATGATGACGTTGCCGGTGTAGGTGCCGGGCGCCACCATGATCGTGTCGCCTGCATTCGCAGCGGTCACGGCTTCCTGAATGGTTGTAAAGCCGCCGCCGCCGACCAGCAGAATCCTGGCTCCGCCCGCACCGTCCGGATCGATGATTTCGACGTTCGTAAGGGTATCGGTACCTTGCCCCGCAGCGTGGAGGACAAATGACCCGCCCGAGAAGGTAATGTCAGTTGCGGCGACCGAGCCCGTAAAGACTACGGTGTCTGTGCCAGAGCCGCCATCAAAGGCGTTGTCCGCGCTCGACCCGACAAACGTGTCGTTGCCCGATCCGCCCACTGCGTTCTCGATCGAGGTCAGTGAAGCGGAAAACGCGCCGGTCACCGCGCCGGTGGACAGATTGATGTTGACCGACGAGACAGCGGAGGCGGCGTTAAAGGTGTCGCTGCCGCCTTTGCCGTTGATGATGTCGGTGCCAGCGGTCGCGAAGAAGACGTTGTCGCCCGCGTCGCCGCTCAGGATGTCGCTGCCAGCGCTGCCGCGCAGATTTTCGATGCTGGTGAGGGTATCGATGCCCGTAGCGGCCGAGGAAGCGGTTCCAGTTTCGAGGTCGACGAGGGCTCCCCCGGCACCGGCCGCGGTCATGTCATAGGTGTCGTTGCCGCCGCCGCCGTCGACGGTGTTGTTGCCGGCGGAGGCAAAAAGCGTGTCGTCGCTGCCAGTCCCGACGAATGAGTTGCCGTAGGTGCCGGGATTGCCGTCATTCTCGATATAGACGCCCAGATTCCCGCCCTGGTTATTGCTGAAGGTATTGTTCAGGATATCGGTTCCGCCCTCGCGGGCACGCAACTGTGTGGCGAACCGGTTGGTGAACCCTGTGAAGTCGTTGTCGGCAATGGTGGAATTGGCGGCGTCGATGGTGACGAGGGTGTTGCCCTGAGGCTGGTTGCTCTCGTTAAGCCCGCCGGCTGTGCCGGTCACCTGGTTGTTGGTGAAGGTGATGTTGTTGGAGGGCCCGCCATCGCTGCCGATTACGACCAACTGCCGGGGGACGTTTGGCAGCGTAAACTGGTCGCCGAATCCGTTGCCGGCCGGGTTGGGGTCGTTAAAGGTCTGGCCGGAGAAGATATTGGAGTCGATCAGTGCATTGGTGATGGCGGAAGCGGCCTCACTCATCAGCCCCGCATCGCCCATGGCGACGATGTCGTTGCCCTGGATGATCAGACCGTCATGGGCGCCCTGCAGATAGACCGCGGCCTTTTCGAGGCCCGGGGTGCCGTCGATGCCGACGATGGTGAAGCCTTGGCCAATATCGCCAAGTCGCAGGCCGTCGACGCCCGGGGTGATCTGGATGGTGCCAAGAAGTCCGGAGGCGTTCGAACCGACGATCGTCGTCGCGTCGCGGCCATTCTCCGAAATGAGTGTGATCGACTTGTTGATCAGCAGGTTTTCGTTATAGGTGCCGTCGCTGACCAGGATGGTGTCGCCCGGGCTTGCGGCATCGATGGCTGCCTGAATGGTCTCGTGATCGTAGCCGCCGCCCGTTCCAACCGTAATAGTAGCCATGACACCCTCGTTTGGTGATTACGCATCCCTGTGCGCCGGGGGCTTCTTGGTTACCGAAGCCTTAACGGCACGCGGATACTTCTCACGAGGGCCAGCAAGCGAGCGTCAAACGAGCATCAAAAAAAGCGTCAGCACCGTCAAACGACGCTAAAATTTAAGTAATTGTTACGTTAATGTTAATCTGCCACATCCCGTTTGGGATATGTCACCGGCAAAACGCGCGGATTACAGTTGCCGCTGTGCTGCAGCGGCAACAGCCTGGAATAATTTGGGCCGCGTCAGATGAAGTCCACCTTCCGGGGCCTTGCGCAGCCGCTCCACCAGCCGGTGGGGCCGCCGCTCACCCGCCAGGGTCAGGAATTGCCGCATATTTTCTGCGGCAGCGGCGTGGTTGCCGGCGGCCTCGTATGCGCCCGCGATCCAGCCATAGGGCCTGGTCAGGTGCGGACCACGCACGATTGCCGTGCGAAACCAGTCGATGGCGGCGTCAACGTTGCCGCGCTCGAATTCGATCTCGCCTGCGAACAGGCTCCAGACTGCAAAGTATCCGTCATTGGGACTGATCCGCATGGCTTTGCGGACATTCTCCGCGGCCTCGTCCGGGCGTCCCAAAAGCAACAACGCATGACCGAGATTGGCGTAAGCCGGAGCGAAGCTTGGATTGAGTTCGATCGCGCGATTGAAACTCATCGCGGCCTCTGCGGCCTGTCCGCGGCTCTTTTGCAGCATACCCATGTAGAAATGGGCGATCGCCATATTCGGGTCGATGCTGATCGCCGCGCGCAAGTAATTTTCAGCCCGCCGGTACAGCGCAGCATCGGCCTTCAGTTCATTGGCCAGCGAGGTGATAATATGGCCCGACAGACCCGCAAGCACAGGGGCGGAAAGGCCGTCGCGCGCAAGCAGCGTCTCGTAAAGTTTCTGCGCGTCAGATTCCGCACCGGATGAAATGCCGCGCGCCTTGATGGCGCGTGCAGAAAGCAGGAGCGCCCTTGCACTGACGTCGTTTCTGGCGATGGCGCTGCGGGTTTCGGCCTTGACCAGCGTCAGTTCCACCTCACGCGCGATCCTTTTGGCAACTTCTGCCTTCGCCGCCTCGCTTGCGCCGATGTTGAACTTCTCGCGCCACAGGACGTCGCCGTCAGGCTGGGACAATTCGACAAAAAGCGCCTCCGACCCGGCAATGCTCTTGACGCTGCCGTCCAGGATATAGCGCGCGGGAGCCGGGCCTGAGGATGTCACAATTCTGACCATCGGGACCTTGGCGACCGTGTCCGCGATCATCTCATGCAATTGCTCGGCAGCCGCCGCCGCCGGGTCTGCGGCTGGAAAGCGTCGCACGGCAATCGAAACCGACTCGAAGAGCGGGTCCTGCTGGGCTTCGGCGAGGAGGCCGCTGACGGACGTCGCCTCGGCCTGAACGAAATAGCCAAAGCGCTCTGCAGTTTGCAGCAACAAAACCAGCGCTATGAACAGAGCGGCCGCGGCGGCCATCCGGATGCCCATGCTGGAGAAGCGCTTTACCGCCCGCACGGCATCGCGCCGCTGCGGCGGCGCAGCGGGTCCTCGGGCGGTCGCTGTTTCTTCAGCCACGCTCTGCGGAGCCGGTGGGGCGCTGCCTGCGCGTTGCACGTCAGACCGCACCTCATCCGACCGGTTGGCTGGTGCGTCATGGCCTGAATGTTCTGCTTGCGGATCGCGAACTGCGTTTGCCGCCGACGGAGTCCGGCAGGGGAGCCGCTGGATTTCGGCAAACAGCTCCTGCGTCTCCGGATCTGGCCCGTCAAGATTTTCCTCTCGAAGGAAGTCGACAAAGGCCTTGCATTCTGCAAGCGCGCGAGCGCGACCTTGAACGCGTGCGGTCAGCCGTATGAGCAATCGCCGGCAGGTTTCACAATAAGGATCGGTCTTGGCCAGGATGCGAATGGTGGCAAGAGCCTGTGACGTCAGCTCATCAGAGACCTGAATGTTCTCAATGCCGCCGATCAGCTCTTCGAGCTTGTGATGAACCCGCTGGCGCAGCTCCGATGACCAGTTGGAGAAGTCCTCGTTAACATGAAGATCCGACAAAAACTCGCCTCTGACCGAAAGCAAAAGCGCGTGAAGGTTTGCTCGATCCGACAGGTTTTCAACACGCAGGAGCATGGCCGCGTCGGCTTCGATGCGCTCCGGATCCAGAGAAATCGTATCTCCGTCGGTGCGGACGAGACCGGGCGCAATTGCATCGAGATCCTTTCGCAGGCTCACCAGACACTGACGCAGGGAATGACGCGCATTGCCTTCCGGGCAATCCGGCCAGAACAGGTTCGCCAGCGTGGTCCGCTGTGCCGAACACAATGGCTGCATCGCCAGATAGGCGAGCAACCCGCGCGCCTTCTTGTTCTTGAGATGGAATGGCTGACGATCCGGCCCAACAGTGATTTGGCAAGGGCCGAGGATTCGCAGATTAAGGGATGTCCGCTGAGCCTCCAGCGAGACCTGGTCCGGCGATGACATGACAATCACTACGCTACCCGAATTGACAGTTTCCAGCCGCGACTTGCGTCCTTAAGTAGAAAAAATGCTACCTCTCAATTCTGTCGCCGTCAATTTTTGCGTCAAAATTTCCGCGCTGATCTGTTGACGGTTTGACCGGTGGCCGCAAGCGCATGTTTGAACAGACGAACAGACCCCGAAACGGGATGGCCTGCCGTGGCTGCAGGCTGGGCGGTTTCCGGTGATGCTCCGGGAAACTCCGGTCGGGCGACCGGTGCGAAGGTTGGCGCCTCGGACTCTCCCAGGCTGCTCCGCCGGGTGTTAGGCGCCGGGTGCCCTGGTAGGGGCTGCGCGCTTTGACGGCGAATTGTGAGCGTGGTGAGCCCGCCGGGATTCGAACCCGGGACCTACTGATTAAAAGTCAGTTGCTCTACCGACTGAGCTACAGGCTCCCAACAGCCCCGCAAGCGAGACTCTCCCCACCGAGACTCCCATAGCGAAAATCCCTCAAGAAGGCTCCGCAAGGGAAACTCCTTGAAGGCCGCTCCCTGAGGAGCGTCCCCAAGGGGAGACGGGACGAACGGCAATACGGGTTTGACGCCGCGCGCCGGATCTTCGGTATGCCGCGAACGGCGGGCCGACACATAAGGCCTGTTTCCCGGCGGGACAATGAAAAAGTCACCGGTTGCCCCCGATCCGGCGCAGGCTGGGGTGGACACGCGGCCACGCCGCGGCGTGGTCCCACCGGCCGGTTGCCCCGCTGCGCCGGGCAGGATTTACTGCGTGCCAACCCCGAGATCGCGGAGCCTCGCATGCCAATCGTGAACCGTATTGCCGAGTTTCACCCCGAAATTGCGGCCTGGCGGCGGGATTTCCACGCCCATCCGGAGCTCCTGTTTGACGTTCACCGCACGGCCGCGCAGGTCGCCGAGAAGTTGAAGGCCTTCGGCTGCGACGAGGTTGTGCCTGGGATCGGCCGTACCGGCGTGGTCGGCGTCATCAAGGGACGGAAACAGGCGGCCGGCGGCCGGGCCAAGGTGATCGGGCTGCGGGCCGACATGGACGCGCTGCCGATCGAGGAGGCCACCGGCTTGCCCTACCAATCGACAGTGCCTGGAAAAATGCATGCCTGCGGCCATGACGGGCACACCGCCATGCTGCTCGGCGCCGCCAAATACCTCGCTGAGACCAGAAATTTCTCAGGCACCGCGGTCGTCATCTTCCAGCCGGCCGAGGAGGGCGGCGGCGGCGGCCGGGAAATGGTCAATGACGGGATGATGGACCGGTTCGGCATCGAAGAAGTCTACGGCATGCACAATTATCCTGGCATGCCGGCCGGCGCGTTCGGCATGCGGCCGGGGCCGATGATGGCGGCGGCCGACTATGTCGAGATCGAGATCGAGGGCAAGGGCGCGCATGCGGCGCGGCCGCATCTGGGGGTGGACCCGATCCTGGTCGGCGCGCAGATGGTGAACCAGTTGCAATCGATCGTGTCGCGCAATATCGACCCGCTGGAATCCGGCGTGGTGTCGATCTGCGTGTTCAAGGCCGGCACCACCAACAACGTGATCCCGCAGACCGCCAAACTCGCCGGCACCATCCGCAGCCTGACCGATGCGGTGCGCGACCGGCTCGAGGTGCGGGTCAAGGAGATCTGCGAGGGCGTCGCGAAGCTGCATGGCGCCACAGCCCGCATTCGCTATCACCGCGGCTATCCGGTCACGGTTAACCACGCCGAGCAGACCGCGTTCGCTGCAGAGGTCGCGTCCGAAATCGCCGGCGCCGAGCGGGTCAACGACAATCTGGCGCCGCTCATGGGGGCGGAGGACTTTTCCTACATGCTGAACGCGCGGCCGGGCGCATTCATCTTCATCGGCAACGGCGACAGCGCCGGCCTGCACCACCCGGCCTACGACTTCAACGACGACGCCATCCCCGCCGGGTCGAGCTATTGGGTGCGGCTCGTGGAAAAGGCGATGCCGGCTTGATCTGTCCGGCCGTCATGCCGGGACGCCGCGAAGCAGCGGATCCGGACGCCAGATAAAATCCATGCGGTGCGGACCGATGCCGGGATTCATTGCACTGTCTCCGGCTGCTTCTCGCCGGCCGGCGAGGTCTGTGCGTCGGCAATCGCACTCGCGATGGCCGGGGTCTGGGCCGAAATTGCCGCCGGGCGCCGGCGCAGCGCCGCAAGAAGGCGCGGCTGCAATTCGTTCCAGAACGCAAATTCGTTGATGCGTCGGCCTTCGATCGCGGCAAGGCCGGCCGCCGACAGGAACGGCAGGCTCTGCACCATGAGCACGATCGCGAACAGATAGATTTCAGTGATCTGCAGCGGGTTATTGGCGATCAGCACGATCGCGCCGATGATCAGCAGGCTGCCGAGGATCAATTCCCAAAAGCCGTCGAACTGCACCGGCTTGCGGGAGCGGTTGCCCTTGGCGGTGCGGTTGAACGGCAGGTGATCCTTGATCACACCGTCGGCCACCGCGCGCGCCACGGTGAGCTGCAGCGCCATCGCGGCGAACACTGCGCCGACGGTCTGTTTCTTGGGGATCGCCACCCGCAGCCGGTAGAGCAGGCTGAAATGCAGGATGGTGACGGCGAACGCGGCCAGAATCGGAATGGTGAGGATCTTGCTCGGGATTCCGATCTCGGCAAAGGCCACCACCGGCACCCAGAGCAGATTGAAGATCGCAACCAGAACGCCGAGCGCTTCCGCGCCGAGCCAGTTCAACCAGCCGAGCAGGAAGGCGCGCTTCTGTTCGCGGTTGAGGCTGGAAACGCCGGGCAGGAAACGTCGCCAATGCTTCTTGACGATCTGCACGCCGCCATAGGCCCAGCGGTGGCGCTGCTTCTTGTAGGCGCCGAACGTGTCGGGCAAGAGACCGAAGCCGTAACGGCGGTTGGTGTAATGCGCGGTCCAGCCGAGTTCGAGCATGGTCAGCCCGAGATCGGTATCCTCGCAAATGGTGTCGCTCGACCAGTTGCCGGCCGCGGCCAGCGCCTCGCGGCGCATCAGGCACATGGTGCCGTGGACGACGATGGCGTTCTTTTCGTTGCGCTCGACCATGCCGATGTCGAAGAAGCCCGAATATTCGCCGGCCATCGAATAGTGCATCAGACTGCGGTCGCCGTCGCGATGCTCCTGCGGCGCCTGAACCAGGCCGACCTTGGGGTCGGCGAAGACCGGCACGAGATCCGACAACCAGCCCGGCGCCACCACATAATCGGCATCGATGATGCCGATGATCTCGGCATCGGGCGCGGTGTGTGCGAGCGCGATGCGCAGCGCGCCGGCCTTGAAGCCCTCGACCTTGTCCTCACGCAGAAACTTGAAGCGTTCGCCGAGCACGCGGCAATGCGCCTCGATCGGCTCCCAGTAATACGGGTCCGGCGTATTGTTGATGATGACGATGCATTCGAAGTTCGGATAATTCAGCCCGGCCACTGCATCGAGCGTGGCCTTCAGCATCTCCGGCTCTTCCTTGTAGGCCGGCACATGGATTGACACCTTGGGCGCATAGCCTTGCGCTTCGGGCGCAAGCGGCGGCGCCTCGACGTTCAGAAGCCGCCGGGGCTTGCGTCCGAACGCGACCGCCGCGATCTCCTCGACCCGGCCGAGCGCGATCAGCACCAGCGGCACCAGCAGCGTGACGCCGAGACCGAGCGCGAAGGCCTCGCCCCACACGAAGTAATGAGACTTCCAAAACGCGAACACGGCGGCGAACCAGGCGCCGACCACGTGCGCGGCGGCGGCCAGCACCAGCGACTCGGTGAGCGTTACGCTCATCGCCAGCAAAGGCAGCGAAAACAGCACGCCGAGCAGGACGGCGAGGATCGCAAGCTTGCGGAATTCCGGATCGATGATCGGGCCGGTCCAGGCAAATTTCTGCTGCAGGGCGTCGTTGAAGAGCCCCCAATAGGCGCCGACGCTGCCTTCGGAAATTTTCCAGGGCTGATCGAGCGCCTCGATGATGTTGTAGTCGATGCCGATGGCATTCGCGCGGGCGACGAAGTCGCGGATCACATGCGCCTGTTCGAAATGACCGGGCTGGGCAAGCTTGAAATTGTAGCCGTTGCTCGGCCAGCCGAACTCGGCAATCACGATGCGCTTGCCGGGATACATCTGGCGCAACTGATGATAGCCGCCGATCGCGGCATCGACCGCGGATTGGTCGGGCGCGCCCTCCCAATAGGGCAGGATGTGAACGGCGATATAATCGACGGCTGCGACCAGTTCCGGATGGTCGCGCCACACGCTCCAGATTTCGCCGGTGGTGACGGGGACCGAGACCTGGCGCTTGGCCTCGCGGATCGCCTTGATCAGGCGTCCGACATTGATCCGCTCCTTGACCCTGGTCTCTTCAGCCTTCGACACCTGCTGGGCGGCGCGGACCAGAGCGACCTCTTCCGGGCTCAGGGTCTCGTCATCGAACATGATGGTTTCGCCGCGATAGATCGCTTCGTTGGCGAGGACCAGGCCGTCGATGTTGGAGTTGCGGCGGGCAATTTCGATCGCCGCCGCAAGCTCGGCCGAGTTGCGGGCGCGGGACGCCATCCGCTCGCGGTAGCGCCGGGCGTTGGACGGGTCGGGTCCAAGACCCTGCCATTCGGCAGCGTCGAGGCTGCCGCCGAGCCAGGCACCCGCGGTGACGCGCAGCGCCGACTGCGCGGCAATCTGCGGCACCATCTCGAGGCCGTTGGTCACCGAATAGGTCCGGATCGCCCTGGTGTATGGCGCAAGCTTCGTCAGGTCCGAGCGGATCTCGGCAACGCTGACATGCTTGTCGGGATGCTTGCCGTAGGACAAGCTCGCCAGCGGTCCCTCGATGTCGGGAGCCGCAACTCTTTTTTCGGAAAGTGCCCACAAGCCTGCATGCACGCAGGCGACGAGCGCGACGACAACCGCGACGAGGCGCATTTGAACGCGAGACCAAGCGGGGCGAGGTGAAGGCTGCCGTCCCGTCCCCTGGGACTAGCGCCTGCTACGACAGTCAGATAGCTCAGCCGAGCTGAATTTTCAATTGCACCGGTGCGTGGCGAATTAATGACGCTGACAATCGCTTCGCACAATCCCAACGCTGCTATTGTGTGGTGGTTCCGGTTTGCGGCGAGGTTGCCGTGGCGGCTGACGGCGGCGGTGCCGCTGGATTAACCCAACATGAATGGACGCGTCCAAGGATGTTTTCCTGCGCCTTCGGATCGACGATCGGACCCTGCATCACCACACATCGGAAGGCCGCCTGAATATGTCCGCCCGGGCAACCGAACCGGTCATAGAGGTCCAGGTGGCGGAAGGCGGTGTCGAGATCGTCCTGAAATAGCCGGTGAACCACGCGGCGTCCGACCCAGACGCATTCGGGATTGCCTGCAGGACCCGTCATCTGTTTGGCCACTTCGGCGAGGTCGTTCTGCCGGTTCGCTTCGCGCTTCGCCTGTTCGGCGGCTTGCTGCTTGGCTTTCTCGGCTGGATCACCCTGAGCGTGCGCGGTCGATGCGGCAACCGAGACCGCAAGGCAGATAACGGGAAGGAAGCGCAGGAAACAGGACAGCATGATGGCGGAATCTCTGGGTGACGTTCTGGCCGGTTCGGTCGGTACATGTTGAGTTTACATCGGATTCCGTCGGCAATACGGCCCCGGTGTTCGTTTTGGAGATTTCCGCCTTTCAGGCGCTTTGTCCAGCGCGGCGGCCGCGGCGAAGCATCACGCAGTTGGCGTGATCCGAAGATCGTGCGATTGCGAAGGCGGATCGGTCGAACACGGAATCCCGATGCATGAACGAACGTTAACCGGAGCGGCCGTTCCGGCTGTGCTTCTGATGGTCGTGGCGGGCTTGATCGCGCTGTTCTGGTGGTGGCTTGGCCGGCCAGTCGCGATGCCTGCCCAGGCGAGCACCGAGAAGCTGCAATGCGTGTCCTACGCGCCGTTCCGGGGCCTGCAATCTCCGCTTCGGGCGGACACCCATATCTCTGCGGCCCAGATCGAGGAGGATCTGGCCGGCCTCACGTCGCTGACCGACTGCATCCGCACCTATTCAATCGAGCACGGTCTTGATCAGGTCCCGGAGATTGCCCGGCGCGTTGGACTGAAGGTCATTCAGGGTCTTTGGCTGTCGAGCCACCCGGAGAAGAACCGTCATCAGGTCGAAACCATCGTTAAGCTGGCCAAGCAATATCCGGACGTGATCGACGCCATCATCGTCGGCAACGAGGTCTTGCTGCGCGGCGAGTTGTCAGCGGACAATGTCGCGGCCTTCCTGCGCGAGGTGAAGAGCCGGGCGGGATTGCCTGTCACCTATGCCGATGTCTGGGAGTTCTGGCTGCGGCACCGTGACCTCGCTGCGCTGGTCGATTTCGTAACCATCCATATTCTGCCGTACTGGGAGGATTTCCCAATTCCCGCCAAGGACGCGGCGGCGCATGTGGAGTCGATCCGCGAGCGCATGGCGGCCGCCTTTCCCGGCAAGGCGATCCTGATCGGGGAAACCGGCTGGCCCAGCGCGGGCCGCATGCGCGAGGGCGCGCTGCCCTCGCTCGCCAATCAGGCGCTGGTCTTGCAGGAGGTTCTCGCGATCGCCAAACGCAACGGCTACCGGGTCAATGTGATCGAGGCGTTCGACCAGCCCTGGAAGCGCCGGCTTGAAGGCACTGTCGGGGGCTATTGGGGATTGTTTGACGACGCGACCCGCCGACCGAAATTCCAGTGGGGCGCGCCGGTATCGAACCATCCGCGCTGGCTGCAGCAGGCGGCCGGCGGAGTGGTGCTGGCGGTTCTGGTCTTCGCCGTCGCGCTCGGTGGCCGCCGGCTCGAATTGTCCCGCGGGCAATGGGCCGCCATCGCCGGCATGGCGCTGGCCGCAGGCAGCACGGCCGGCTGGGCGGTCGAGCTGATGTTCTATGAGAGCCTCGGCATTGGCGGCTGGCTCCGGTCCGCGGTCTTGGTCGGCCTTGCCGTGCTGACGCCACCGGCGATGGCGGCGGTGCTGGCGCGGGGCGGGATGCTGCCGACCTTTGCCGATGTGCTGGCCGGTCCGCGGAACGGGACCATCACAGGGATGGAGCGGCTGGCCGGTCTCCTGATCGCCGCCACCGCCGTGGTCGCGATCCAGGTGGCGCTCGGGCTGGTCTTCGATCCGCGCTACAAGGATTTCCCGTTCGCGCCGCTGACGGCGGCGGCGGTGCCGATCGCGCTGGCCATGCTGGCTCTGCGGGCGCGGCCGGCTGCATCCGGCTTGGCCGAACAGATCGCGGCAGCGACGCTCGCCTTGTCCGCAATCTATATTGCCTTCAACGAAGGCTTCGCGAACTGGCAATCGCTGTGGCTTTGCTTTCTGTTGATGCTGCTCTCGCTCAGTCTGCTTCGCTTTCGACGGCCACGGGCCGCGCAAAGCTGAGAATGAGCACGGCCGCGGCGAGCGCCGACAGACCGCCATTGTAAAGAACCACGCCGAAGGCGGCCGCGGCGAGGCCGAGCGCGAAGACCGGCAATGTCGGACGGATCAGATTGACCGCCGCCGCGCAAAGCGCCACCCAGCCGAACACCGAATTATTGAACAGCACCATGACAAGGCCGCGGGTCGAACACAGCCAGGTCTGCATCCCGGTCTGGCAGGCGAGTCCGACACTGCTCAGCTCGATCACCAGATAGCGCAGGTAAAGGGCATAGCCGAGCGACAGCAGTCCGATCGCAATCAGCCAGCTGGTCTGACGTGCGGCCGGAGCAAAGAGCGGACGCGGGGTTGTGCGGTCCAAGGTCATGTCCGGACTATGCCGTGGTCGATGCCGATGAACAACCGCGCCTCAACGCCGTCAACGCGAAGCGAGGCGCTGGCCTTCGTAAACCGTCGGCTGACAGGACAGGCCGGAAGCCGCCAATGCGGCGCACAGTCTCGACGCGGCAGCGGCATTGGCGATAGGTCCGGCCACGAGGCGCAGCTCGATCTGCCCGCCGCGGATCTCGCGGATTGCCACAACCGGCTGAAGCTCGCCCAGAAGACTGGCGTGGTTGCGGCGAACGCGATCCCAGGCGGTCCGCAAAGAAGCAAGCGACGGGGCGCCCCCGAGATCGACGCCGAATTCCCCCTTGGGTACCGGCATATCCTGGGGCTCGGGGCTGGCGCTCGCAGCTGCCGCTGCCACCGTTGCCGGCGCGCTTGCGACCGGCGCGGGCGGCGGAGAGGCCTGAATCGGCCCCGCTGCAAGCGGCCCTGCGGGCGCCTCTGCGGCCGGCCTTGCCGCCGCCGACAATTTTCCGATCGAGCCGGTGACGTCGTCGTAATTGCGCTCAAGCGCCGCGATGCGAACCAGCAGCCGGTCCCGGTCTTCACTGAGAAGCCGGAGCCGCTCGGACACGCGTCTGAGCTCGTCGGCTTGCCGCTCGCGTTCCGCAGACGGCTTCCGCACCGGTTCTGCGGTTCCAGTGAGCGCGGCATGGGCCTCCGCCATCCGGGCCTGACCGGTTTCGGTCCGGCTCGCGATCGCCACCGCAAACAGGCACAAAGCGGCGATCCCGCCCCAGAGCGCGATCTGGGACAGCGGACCGAGCGCGGCCTCGTCAGGCTCGTCCGGCGGAGCGTCCGGTGCGGCAGCTGGGACCGCTTTTTGGAGGGCAGTGCGAATCATGAGTGGGAATCTAGCAGGAAGCCGGGGCAGCTGGTCCGCCAAGGCGGCTTTTCCGCATCCCGATGGCGGGCTATGAGCGGGACAGAGACGGGGAGGCGAATGAACGAACGGACATGTCTTGCGGTGGTGCTGGCGGCCGGCGAGGGCACGCGCATGCGCTCGGCTATTCCCAAGGTGTTGCACCCGGTCGGACAGCAGCCTATGCTTGCGCATGTTCTGCGCGCGGTCGAAGCGGCAGGGGCCACCGATTGCGTTGTCGTGGTCGGGCCCGATCATGAAGCAGTCGCGAACGAGGCCTTGCGCGCATTTCCCGAGGCCGCCATCGCCAAACAGATGCAGCGGCTCGGCACCGCCCATGCCGTGCTTGCCGCGCGTGACGTGCTGGCGCGCGGATTTGACGATATTCTCGTGGTGTTCGCCGACACGCCGCTGATCCGCGCCGAAACCTTGCGCCGGCTTCGTGCCGCCTTGGCCGAAGGCGCGGCGGTGGCGGTTGCCGGTTTCACGCCGGCCGATCCGGACGGCTACGGCCGGCTGATCGTCGCCGACGGACGGCTGCAAGCGATCCGCGAGCACAACGATGCGAGCGAAGCCGAGCGCGCGATCCGGCTCTGCAATGGCGGCCTGATGGCGCTCGACGGCCGCCATGCGTTGGCGCTGCTCGACCGCATCGGCAATGCCAATGCCAAGACGGAATTCTATCTGACCGACGCGGTCGCGCTCGCCAATGCGGCGGGATTGCGTGCGGCCGCGGTCGAAGTCGAGGAGGACGATGTGAGAGGCGTCAACACCAAGGCCCAGCTCGCGGACGCCGAGGCCGTCCTGCAACGGCGCCTGCGTCAGGCGGCGCTCGACGCGGGTGTGACGATGATTGCGCCGGACACGGTCCACCTGTCCGCCGACACCAAACTCGCAGCCGACGTGACCATCGAGCCCTATGTTGTGTTCGGCCCGGGCGTCACCGTCGAAACCGGCGCCGTCATCCATGCATTCTCGCATCTGACCGAGGCGCATATCGGCGAAGGCGCGCAGATCGGGCCGTTCGCGCGGCTGCGTCCGGGCGCCAGGATCGGCAAGGACGTCAAGATCGGCAATTTCGTCGAGGTCAAGCAGGCGGTGTTCGAGGACGGCGCCAAGGCCAATCATCTCGCCTATATCGGCGACGCCCGGGTGGGCGAGGGCGCCAATATCGGCGCCGGCACCATTTTCTGCAATTACGACGGCACCGCCAAGCACCGCACCGAGGTCGGAAAAGGCGCCTTTGTGGGCTCAAATTCCTCGCTCGTCGCCCCCGTCAGCCTCGGAGAGGGGGCCTATGTCGGCTCGGGCTCGGTGATAACCGAAGACGTGCCGGCGGATTCGCTGGCGCTCGGCCGGGTCCGTCAGGTCGTTAAGGAAGGCTGGGCCTCGCGCTTGCGCAGCCTCAAGGCGGCGGGCAAGAAGAAGTGAGCCGTCCGGCGGCGTCCGGTTCATCCGGCCTGCCGCCGCATGCCGGTTACAGGCCGCAACGCATTGTGATTTCCGCGCCATAGCGGATGCAGGTCTAACGGCCAGCGGAACTTGATGAATCGTTTGCGCGGGGATCGCCACGCGATGTGCGGGATTGTCGGAATTTTGGGTCGCGAGCCGGTCGCCGGACCTCTGCTCGATGCGCTGAAGCGGCTCGAGTATCGCGGCTACGATTCCGCCGGGATCGCCACAGTCGAGAACGGCCATCTCGAACGCCGCCGGGCCGAAGGCAAGCTGCGGAATCTTCAGGAACGCCTGCAGCGCGAGCCGCTGTCCGGCCTGGCCGGGATCGGCCACACCCGCTGGGCGACGCATGGCAAGCCGACCGAGAACAACGCGCATCCGCATGCCACCGAGAAGCTCGCTGTGGTCCATAACGGCATCATCGAGAATTTCCGCGAGCTGCGCGACGAGCTTGAAATGCAGGGGGTGCAATTCGGCAGCGATACCGACACCGAAGTGGTCGCCCATCTGGTCACCGAGGAGATGAAAAAGGGCCGCTCTGCGGTCGAGGCGGTGCGTTTGGCGTTGCCCCGGCTTCGCGGCGCGTTTGCGCTCGCCTTCATCTTTGCCGGCGAAGACGATCTGATGATCGGCGCGCGTAAAGGCTCCCCGCTCGCGATCGGCCATGGCACGGAAGAGATGTATCTCGGCTCGGACGCGATCGCGCTCGCTCCCTTCACCGACACCATCTCGTATCTCGAAGAAGGCGACTGGGCGGTGGTGCGGCGCGGCGATGTGCAAATCTTCGACGCTGCCGGACAGCAGGTGAAGCGCGCGCAGATCAAGACCACGGGCTCGGCGTTCCTGGTCGACAAGGGAAACCATCGTCATTTCATGGCGAAGGAGATTAACGAGCAGCCGGAAGTGGTCGCCCATACCCTGTCGCATTACATCGACATGGCCAACGAGCGCGTCGCGCTGCCGGCCGACTTGCCGTTCGATTTCAAGGCGATCGAGCGGGCATCGATTTCGGCCTGCGGCACCGCCTTCTATGCGGGGCTTATCGGCAAATACTGGTTCGAGCGCTATGCGCGCCTGCCGGTGGAGATCGATGTCGCCTCCGAATTCCGCTACCGCGAAGCGCCGCTGCGCAAGGGCGATGTGACCATCGTCGTGTCGCAATCGGGCGAGACCGCCGACACCCTGGCGTCGCTGCGCTATGCGAAAGACCAGGGGCAGCATGTCCTTGCCGTGGTCAATGTGCAGTCCTCGACCATTGCGCGCGAAAGCAGCGTCATCATGCCGACGCTGGCCGGTCCTGAGATCGGCGTCGCTTCGACCAAAGCCTTTACCTGTCAGCTCGCCGTGCTGGCGTGCCTCGCCATTGCCGCAGGCCGCGCCCGCGGCGTCTTGAGCGAGGCCGACGAACGCAAGCTGGTGCGTGCGCTGATCGAAGTGCCGCGCCACATGAACGAGGCGCTCAAGCTCGAGGGCGAAATCGAGCTGCTCGCCCGCGACATCAGCAAGAGCCGCGACGTGCTCTATCTCGGCCGCGGCACCAGTTACCCGCTGGCGCTCGAGGGCGCGCTGAAGCTGAAGGAAATTTCCTATATCCACGCGGAAGGCTATGCCGCGGGCGAGCTGAAACATGGGCCGATTGCGCTGATCGACGAGACCATGCCGGTGATTGTCACCGCCCCGCACGATCAGGTGTTCGAAAAGACCGTCTCCAATATGCAGGAGGTCGCCGCCCGCGGCGGCCGGATCATCCTTCTGACCTGCGCGAAAGGCGCCGCCGAGGCCGCGATGCCGGGCGTGACCACCATCACCCTGCCGGACATGCCCAATTCGATCACGCCGCTGGTCTACGCCGTGCCGGTCCAGCTTCTGGCTTATTATGCGGCGGTGGCGCTTGGCACTGACATCGACCAGCCGCGCAACCTTGCGAAATCGGTCACCGTCGAATAAATCGCCGGCGCCGCCGAATTATCCCGAATTTGCGCTATAGATGGCGGTCGGCAGGCAGGAGCCGGCGCCAGCACCGATGACCCAGAAGAGCGATCAACCGGACGACATTATCGAGACCGACCTGCCGCCCTCCGGGCTCGGCGCGCGGCTGCGGAACTACTTTCTGACCGGTATCGTGGTGGCGGGACCGCTTGCCATTACCGCCTGGCTGATCACGGCTGTCGTCACCTGGGTCGACGATGCGGTGCGCCCCCTGATCCCGGAATTGTACCGGCCGGAAACCTATCTGCCCTGGAAGATTCCCGGCTCCGGACTGGTCATTGCGCTTGTTGCCATCACCTTGCTTGGCTTTCTCACCGCAAATCTGGTCGGCCGCACGCTGGTGCAACTCGGCGATCACCTGATCGACCGGATGCCGATTGTGCGTCCGATCTACAAGACTGTGAAGCAGGTCTTCCAGATGCTGTTCTCGAAATCGGGAACGAGCTTCCGCAAGGTCGGCCTCGTGGAATTCCCAGCGCCCGGCATGTGGTCTCTGGTGTTTCTGTCTCAGGCGCCGAGCGCGGAGGTGGCGAAGCGGTTGCCCGGAGACGACGACCAGATTTCAGTCTTTCTGCCGTGCACCCCAAACCCGACCACGGGTTTTTTCTTTTATCTGCCACGCAAGAAGATTATTGAACTTGAAATCCCCGTCGAACAGGCGGCGACCCTGATCATGTCGGCAGGCATGATCCAACCGGGCGCCGTTAGCACGAATGGCAACCAGAATGCCTTCGCCGCGATGGCTGCGGCCGCAAGGTCTGCTCAGGCCGCACGTGAGGACAAGACGAAGGAGCCGGCTGCGTAACGCGTGCGTTCGAACTTCAACGAGGAGACGGGGCGATGAACTTTAGCGAGGCGATTACTTCCGGGTTTCAGAACTACGCGAACTTCAACGGGCGCGCGCAGCGTTCCGCTTTCTGGTACTGGGTGTTATTCACGTTTATCGGGGGATTGATCACCGTTGGAATCGATGCGGCGATCTTCGGCGCCGATGGCTGGGCGCCGCTGAACTCCCTGTTCAGCCTGGCGACGCTTATTCCGAGCCTTGCGGTCGGCGCCCGCCGGCTGCACGACATCGATCGATCCGGCTGGTGGCAGTTGCTTCACTTCATCGTGCTGATCGGCACCATCGTGCTGATCGTCTGGTTTGCCTCGCGCGGCACCCCCGGCGCCAACCGGTTCGGTCCGAACCCGCTCGGCGAGTGACATCTAGCCGGCGTCGATCAGCCTGATCGCGTCGTCGCGCTCGAACAGATAGAGCAGCATTCGAAGCGACTGGCCGCGCTCGCCTGCGAGCGCGGCATCTCGCGCCAGAATGAGGCGGGCATCGTCGCGTGCCACAGGGAGCAGATGGCCGTGCGCCTCGGGCGAGGCGATGCGGAAGGCCGGCATGCCGCTCTGGCGGGTGCCCAATACGTCACCTTCGCCGCGCAGCTTCAGGTCTTCCTCTGCGATCCGAAAGCCGTCTTCGGTCTCGCGCATGATGGCGAGCCGGGCCTTGGCGGTCTCGCCGAGCGGGGCGCGGTAGAGGAGGAGGCAGGTCGATTTGCCACGCCCTCGGCCGATCCGGCCGCGGAGCTGGTGCAATTGCGCGAGCCCGAAGCGTTCGGCATGCTCGATGACCATCACGGTCGCCTCCGGCACGTCGACGCCGACCTCGATCACCGTGGTCGAAACCAGAAGCTGTGTTTCGCCGAGGGAAAAGCGCCGCATCGCCTCGTCCTTGTCGCTTCCGCGCATCTGGCCGTGAACCAGATCGGCGGCGGCGCCGAACCGCTTTCGCAACGCCTTGAAGCGATCCTGCGCGGCGGCGAGATCGCTCGATTCGGATTCCTCCACCAGCGGGCAGACCCAATAGACCCGCTGGCCATCCTCCAGCGCCCGGCCGACTGCATCGATGACCTCGGGCAGACGCTCCAGCGGAATGGTGCGGGTATCGACCGGCTGGCGGCCTGCGGGTTTCTCGCGGAGTTCCGAAATGTCCATGTCGCCGAAATAGGTCAGCACCAGCGTTCGCGGGATCGGCGTTGCAGTCGTCACCAGCATGTCCACGGCTTCGCCTTTGTTTGCGAGGGCGAGGCGCTGATGCACCCCGAAGCGATGCTGCTCGTCGACGATGGCGAGCGCCAGATCGCGGAAGATTACGTCGTCCTGGAACACGGCGTGGGTGCCGACCAGGAGGTCGATCTCGCCTTGCGCGAGCCGTTCGAGAATTTCGTTGCGTTCCCTGCCGCGCTCGCGGCCGGTCAGGATCGCGATCCGGATGTCTGCGGCGACGGCGAGCGGGGCGATGGTGTTGAAATGCTGGCGCGCGAGAATTTCGGTCGGGGCCATCAGCGCGGCCTGGCAGCCGGCTTCGATGACGGCGGCGGATGCGAGCAGCGCCACCACGGTCTTGCCCGATCCCACATCGCCCTGCAGCAGCCGCACCATACGCTCCGGCTTGCCGAGATCGGCGACGATGGCATCGAGCGCGCGGGTTTGCGACAGCGTCAGCGAATAGGGCAGCGCCGCAATGATCGCACGGCGCAGGCGGCCATCGCCGGCATGGGCGCGGCCTTTGCGCTTGCGGTTATGGGCGCGCATCAGGCCGAGCGCGAGCTGGCTGGCGAGCAATTCGTCATAGGCGAGACGCATATGCGCGGCGCTCTCCGGCGCGATGTCATCCATCCGTTGCGGCCGGTGTACGGTGCGCAGCGCGTCGGCAAAGGCAGGAAAACCGTGCCGTCGCAGGACCGCGGGGTCGTGCCATTCCGGCAGCGCCGGAATTTTCGACAAAGCCGCGTCCATCGCCTTGACGATCATGTTGGCGCTAATGCCCTCGGTCAGCGGATAGACCGGTTCGATTGCGGGCAGGCGGGCGAGGCCCTTCTCGTCCACGACGCGGTCGGGATGCACCATCTGCAGCATGCCGTCATAGAATTGCGCGGTTCCCGAGACGTAACGGGTCTCGCCGACCGGAAACAGCTTCTCAAGATAATCGCGCCGGGCGCGGAAATAGGTCAGCACCAGGTCGCCGGTCTCGTCGCTGGTATAGATCAGGTGCGGGGTGCGATCGCGACCGGGCGGGGCGGGGCGATGCCGGTCCACCCGCACTTTCACGGTCACCACCTGATCCGGCGTCACCTCGCGCAATACCGGGCGCGCGCGCCGGTCGATTGCCGCTGTCGGCAGGTGGAACAGCAGATCGACAAGCCGGGGCTCGCTGTCGCGGCCGAGCAGCCGGCGATACAGCGTCCCGAGCTTCGGGCCGATGCCCGAAAGCGTCGTGATCGCTGCAAAAAGCGGGTCGAAAAGCGGTGGCCGCATTTTGAAACCAAACCGTCCGTTCGTCCCCGCGTAAGCAGGGACCGAGACTTGTGTCCCTGGATTCCCGCTTACCCGGGAATGCACGGAGAAAACAGCATAGCTTCGCCGTGAGCGCGAGTGGGCTGACAGCCGCCCGCGCAGCGCCTATATACGCCCGCCCGGCCCGTCCGGGCTTTTGGCGTTGCGGATGAGATCATGACCGGTTCCACACGATCGAGCGAAGGATTGAACGAGCGGCGGCGGCGGCTGTTGTTCCGCTCCTGGCATCGCGGCATCCGCGAGGCCGATCTGCTGCTCGGGCGCTTCGCCGATGCGCATATCGCCCACCTGTCCGACAGCGACCTCGATACCTACGAACGGCTGCTCGATGTCCCCGACCACGACCTTTATGTCTGGGTAACCGGCGAGGCCGCGATCCCGGACGCCTACCGGTCCGACCTTCTCGACCGCATCGTTCGGTATCACGCCGAGGGCGCGCAGCGATGATGCAGTCTCCGGTGGAATTGCTCAAGGGCGGCCGACCGCTGACGCTTGCCGCGGTCGCCGACGGCGCCGAGGGGTTGGTGGTTGCCGACCTCGCCCGCGCCATCGCCGCCCGCCGCGAAGCGCCCTCGGTAAGCCTGCTCGCAATCTGCCGCGACGGGCAGCGGATGGCGGCGCTGGCCCGCGGCCTGTCCTTCTTCGCCCCCGAGATCGAGCAGCTGCAATTCCCGGCCTGGGATTGCCTGCCCTACGATCGTGTCTCGCCGCATGCCGGCGTCCTTGCGCAGCGCATGACCACGCTGTCGCGGCTCGCCAATGTCGAGGCACGCGACAAGCCGGCCGTCGTGCTGACCACCGTCAACGCAATCCTGCAGCGCGTCCCGCCGCGCACCCTCGTCATGGGCCAGTCGCTCTCCGCCGCGCCCGGCAATGTCTTGCCGATGGAGCGTGTCGCCGCCTGGCTCGAACTGAACGGCTACACCCGCAGCTCTACTGTGCGCGAACCCGGCGATTACGCCGTGCGCGGCGGCATTCTCGACCTGTTTGCGCCGGGTATGGACGCGCCGGTGCGGCTTGATTTCTTCGGCGACCAGATCGAGACCATCCGCGCCTTCGATCCGGAATCCCAGCGCACCCAATACGACCTGCGGGCGCTCGATCTCGTGCCGGTCTCGGAATTCCAGCTCACCTCGGACACCATCCGCAAATTCCGCCTCGGCTATGTTTCGACCTTTGGCGCCGCGACCCGCGACGACCAGCTCTACGAGGCGGTGAGCGAAGGCCGCCGCTATCCCGGCATGGAACATTGGCTGCCGCTATTCCATGACCACATGGACACGCTGTTCGATTATCTCGACGGTACGCCCGTCGTGCTCGAACCGCTGGCTGACGAAGCGGTGCAGGAGCGCATCGCCCAGATCGTCGATTATTTCGAGGCGCGGCAGAATGCGCCGCAGGGCGCGGGCGGGGTGCCCTACAAGCCGCTGCCGCCTGAGCGCCTCTATTTCACCGAAGACGAATGGCGTGCTCAGCTCGGGCGGACGAAGCTCGCGCGGATGACGCCATTCTCCGTGCCGGAAACCGAAGCGGCATCGGTCGTCGATATCGGCACCAAACAGGGCCACAATTTTGCGGCCGAACGCGGCGAGGCCGACGCCAATGTGTTCGATGCGGTGGTCAAGCATGTCGCTTCGCTGCAGCGCGACGGCAAGCATGTTGTCATAGCGCTCTGGAGCGACGGCGCCCGCGACCGCATGAGCCATGTGCTGCGCGACCACGGTCTCGCCAATCTCACCAATGTCGGGTCGTGGCAGGAGGCATTGTCGCGGCCGAAGACCGAGGTGGCGCTGGCTGTGCTGGGCCTTGAGTCCGGGTTCGAGACCGCGCAGGCTGCTGTCATCGGCGAGCAGGATATCCTTGGTGACCGCCTGGTGCGACCGCGGCGGGCCTCCAAGAAGGCCGAGAATTTCATCGCGGAAGCGACCAGCCTGTCCGCGGGCGATCTCGTGGTGCATGTCGATCACGGCATCGGCCGCTTTGTCGGACTTGCGACCATCGAGGCGGCAGGTGCGCCGCATGACTGTCTCGAATTGCATTATGCCGGCGGCGACAAGTTGTACCTGCCGGTGGAGAATATCGAGCTTCTGTCGCGATACGGCTCGGAGGACCGCGAAGTCGATCTCGACCGGCTCGGCGGAACCGCCTGGCAGACCCGCAAGGCGCGAATGAAGAACCGCATCCGCGAGATCGCCCATGAACTGATGAAGGTGGCCGCAGAACGCAAATTGCGCGAGGCGCCGAAACTGACCGTACCGGCCGGTTTATACGACGAGTTCTGCGCCGGCTTTCCCTATGAGGAGACCGAGGACCAGCAGAACGCGATCGACGCGGCCCTCGATGACTTGGCCTCTGGCCGCCCGATGGACCGGCTGGTTTGCGGCGATGTCGGTTTCGGCAAAACCGAGGTCGCGCTGCGCGCTGCCTTCGTTGCGGCGATGGCGGGCAAGCAGGTTGCCGTCGTGGTGCCGACCACGCTTCTTGCGCGTCAGCATTACAAGACCTTCACCGAGCGCTTCCGCGGCTTTCCGGTGAAGATCGGGCAGGCGTCGCGCCTGGTCTCGTCCGCGGAGCTTTCGGCGACACGAAGGGCGCTCGCGGACGGCACGCTCGATATCGTGGTCGGCACCCACGCGCTTCTCGGCAAGAACGTCAAGTTCAAGGATCTCGCCCTGGTCATCGTCGACGAGGAGCAGCATTTCGGCGTCGCCCACAAAGAGAAGCTGAAGACGCTGCGCGCCGAAGTCCACATGCTGACGCTCACCGCCACGCCGATCCCGCGCACGCTGCAATTGGCGCTGACAGGTGTTCGCGACCTGTCGCTGATCGCATCGCCCCCCATCGACCGGCTTGCGGTGCGCACCTTCGTCTCTCCGTTCGATCCAGTCGTTGTGCGCGAAGCGATCCTGCGCGAGCGCTATCGCGGGGGACAAAGCTTTTATGTCTGCCCCAGGATCGAGGACCTCGCCGGCGCCAAGGAGTTTTTCGACAAGACCATCCCCGAGGCCAAGGTTGCCGTGGCGCATGGCCAGATGCCGGCGACCGCGCTGGAAGACATCATGTCGGCCTTCTATGAGGGCAAGTTCGACGTGCTGATCTCGACCACCATCGTGGAATCCGGGCTCGATATCCCGACCGCCAACACGCTGATCGTGCACCGCGCCGATCGCTTCGGCCTGGCGCAGCTCTACCAGCTGCGCGGCCGGGTGGGGCGCTCGAAGATCCGCGCCTATGCGCTGTTGACGCTGCCGGCCGAGAAGCGCATCACCGCCCAGGCCGAGCAGCGGCTGAAAGTGCTGCAGTCGCTCGACACTTTGGGTGCGGGCTTCCAGCTCGCCTCGCACGATCTCGACATCCGCGGCGCCGGTAATCTTCTCGGCGAGGAGCAGTCCGGTCATATCAAGGAAGTCGGTTTCGAGCTGTACCAGCAGATGCTGGAGGAGGCCGTCACCGCGCTCAAGGCCGGCATCGTCGAGCCGGTTGCGGATCAATGGTCGCCGCAGATCACGGTCGGGACGCCGGTACTTATTCCGGAGGACTATGTCGCCGACCTTTCGGTGCGACTCGGTCTCTATCGGCGCATCGCCACGGTCGAGTCCGAGCAGGAGATCGAGGGCTTCGCCGCCGAACTCGTCGACCGCTTCGGGCCATTGCCGGAAGAGGTCAAGCATCTGATGCAGATCGTGGTGATCAAGCTTTTGTCCAAACGCGCCAATGTCGAGCGCATCGATACCGGCCAGAAGGGCGCGGTGCTGCAGTTCCGCGACAATACCTTCGCCAATCCGGAAGGGCTGATGCGCTACATTGCGAGCCAGGCGCCGATCGCCAAGGTGCGGCCCGACCAGAAGGTGGTGTTCCTCGACGATTGGCCGAAGCCGGTTCAGAGGCTCCTCGGCACCACCAAAATCTTGCGCAATCTGGTGAAGATTGCCGAGGGCAAGAAGGCGGCTTGAGGCGAGTAGCAACTCATCCCGCTCGTCCCCGCCACGGCGGAGACTCAGCGCCAACAATGAGGCGATCGCTTGTGATCTCCGGATTCCCGCCTTCGCGGGAATGAGCGGAGTTTTTGGGGGTGTCGAGCCCGACTACCCCGCCGCCTTTGCCTTCTGCTCTTCCGCGACCCTGCGGATTGCACCCGCAAGCTGCTCGGGCGGCTGCGCGCCGGACACCGCATAGGCGTTGCCGAAGATGAAAAACGGCACGCCCTGGATGCCTGCGGACTTTGCCTGCTCGACCCGCTGGGACAGGAGGGCGAGGTCGTCGTCGGTCGCAAGCTTTTTTGCGATCTCGTCGGCATCGAGCCCGATCTCTTCGGCGCCCCGCACCAGCACCGCCTTGTCGGAGAGGTCGGCCCCCTCGGAGAAATAGAGCTCCATCAGCCGCTGTTTCATCTCCGGCGCTTTGCCGATCTTCTCCGCCCAGTGAATCAGGCGGTGGCAATCGGTTGTGTTGGGCTGACGACTGAGCTTGTCGATGGCGTAAACCAGGCCATCTTGGGCCGCAGCGGCAGACACGCGCTGCGCAATCTCCTTGTAGCGCTCGGGCGAGCCGAACTTCGTCGTGAGATATTGCTCCCGCGAGATGCCCGCGGCCGGGATCCAGTCGTTGAGAAAATAGGGGTGGTAGTGCACCTCGACCGGAATATCGGGGTTCAGCGCGATCGCCTGCTCAAGCCGCTTCTTGCCGATGAAGCACCACGGGCAGACAACGTCGGAGACGACATCGACGCGGACAGGTTCAATGGGCTCGGTCATGGTCGGTTGGCTCATGGCGGACCTCTGCCTGCCGTTTGCGGAACCCCGACCTTGTAGGCCCGCAGCTATGCCGCGGCAACTGGCGCTCGCGAAATCCGCGCCAGCAGGGTGGCCGGGGTATCGGAGGAACGCCAGGCGGTCAGCGCGACCTCCGGTGTGACCGGACGCCGCCGTCCCGGCTGCAGCATGGTGTTGCGGAGCACGCCGACAATGCGCTTTGTGCCGGTCTGGGCCTGGCGCGGGGCGGTGTCGGCAAAGGCAATCAGGATCGAACCGTCGCGGTCCCGGCAGGCGAAATCAGCGCCGCGCACCAGCCTGGAAACGAGGCGCGCCGCGTCGTTCAGGGTCCG
>NZ_JBKBVB010000206.1:0-3908 GCF_046289595.1 Pseudorhodoplanes sp. | reverse complement strand
CATTCACCTTGGGGTCGACGCTGGCGAGCGCAGTGCGTCCGCCGGCTTCCGCTGCGCGCTCCAGTTCTTTCTGCGCCGCCTCCATGCGCCCCTGCAGGGGCGGCGCCTTGCCTTCGTTGAAGACCGCGACGGCATTGGTCGACAGGCTTTCGATCGGTCCGCGGATATGATTGGCGATCAGCGACGGAATGTCCTTGACCGCGATTGCCGCGACAATTCCGGCGCCTACGGCAGCAAGCCCGAAGCGGACAAACATTTTGTTCGAGCGGTTGCGCTTCCGGGGCGGCCAGGGTTCCGGCTCGGGCACCGGCTCAGGCTGGAGCGACCGCGACAGCAGCCAGGGCGGCGTGCGGGGATCGCGGATCGCGGCTCTGACGGTTGCCATGTCGGCGCCAATCTGGTCGTGCGGGGGCGCGTCGGGCCGTGTCCCGGCGCCGAAGTCTGCCGGCTCGCTCCTTGCGTCATCGGCGTGGGCTTCGCTGCGCCGGTGCAGCCCGGCGGCGGGCTCCGCCAGCGGAGGATCCTGCGCGAGCCTTTCTGCGGCGCGCAGGCTCACGTCCGACAGCCGTTCGGGTTCGTCGCCGCCCAGATTGGCCGCGATCATCGCGCGCAGGCTGAGCTCGATTTCGTCGAGGATGCGGGCGTCGTTTTCGGTTTCGATGCCGGAGGGCCGCCGCGAATCCGGTCTGGCGTCGGCGATCGGCTGCGCGTCGGCCGTCGGCTGGTGCGCCCATTTCGGAGCATAGGGCGACACCCCGTCGTGGTTGTCGAGCGGTACGGGGCTCGGTGTACTCATGACGCAACTCCCTTACAAATCCACCATGTTTCCAACGGCCGGCTCACTTCCGGCTCTTGCTGCGGACCGCGGGCTTTGCCTCGGTTGCCGGTTCGGCCCGTGCTGAGAGCGATTCCTGACGGTCACGCCAGGCAAGGAATTCCGCGAACAAGGCTTCGCGGCTTTGCGGCGTGCGGTGCGCATCGCGCGAGGAATCGGCGCGCTTCAGGTAGTTCTGGAATTCGCGATTGAGCTCGGAAGCAGCATTGGTTGTCGGCTGCGCCGCTTCCAGTTTCTGCAATTCGCGCTCGGCAGAGTCGAGGCGCGTCCAGCCCGGAACGGTCGCCGCGAGGTTCACGTCGCGCCACTTGGGATGGAACGGCGGTTGCTGGAATTTGCTCCAGTTGGCGAACATCCGTTCCACCATCCGCTCGATCTTCTTCTGCCGCTCGCTGCCGCGCGACCAGTTAAAGGCCGCGAGCACCGCCGGCACGGCGATGGTGTCGACCTTGGTCTGTCCCTCCGGCATCAAATTCGGATACTGGTCCCTGGTGAACTCGCCGATGGTGTAATAGTCGGCGAATTTCTTCGAGAACGGGATCGGCAGGAGGTGAAGGCCGTCTTCCGCCGGAATGCGCGCAAAAAAGTCGATCGGCTTGCCGACCAGGCGGATCATCGCGGCGATCTCGCCCGACTTCAGCTTCTGCATCCCGGCCGCTTCGTTGACATTGAGCTGTTCGACCTCGATGCCGAGCCGCTGGAAGATGATGGTGCCGGTCAGGCTCGATCCGGCGCCGGCGGGCCCGAAACTCACCTTCTTGCCGCGCAGATCTTCGAGCGACTTGATATCGCGCCGGGCAAGGATGTGCACCTCGGATACGGGAAGGCGGATGATGTAGTGAATCCGGTTATTGAGGTTCGAGATCTTGCGCTCGTTCTTGAAATACTCGAACACGTCGGATTGAGTGACCGCAACATCGACGCCACGCAGATACAGGAGATCGTCGATGTTGGAGGCCGCCCCATAGGTGACCATCGGCAGAATGCGCAGGTTGTCACCGTCGTCCAGAGCTCTTGCGAGCTCGTTCGCGAAGATCATGTAGGTGCCGGACATCAGGCCGCCGGCCACGCCGACCGTCCAGGCGTTGCGCCGCTCCTTGAGCGCTGCTTCGGAGGTTCCGGTTTGCTTGAGCGTTTCCGGAATGCTTTGGCCGTGGGCCGGCGCCGAAAGCATGGCGCATGCGGCGAATGCCGCCGAAATCAGATGACGCATGACACTTCCCCCTTGCACGTTGTGTGGCGCCTAGTTCAGGCGCTCGAGATCTCCATCAGGAACGAAAAACGGCCGGCGACGCATACCCCCATATGCGTGACCGGCCGTCCGAAGTGATTTCGTTGACAGGAAACTTGCGCGCGCAGCCGCGCAAGTTTCCTGCGCGTATCCGGCCGCCGTCCCTGCGGCACCGCTCTCATGGTCTTCGCCTCATCGACTTTGCTGCATGATCGCAAGCCGGTGAACGCAGCCTGGTCACTCTCTTCATTCGTGCCTTCGCCACGCTTGCATTGTTGAACTGTCCACTGCGGTCGCGAAAAGTTGTGTGGATTAGTGTCACGAATGAGGCAGAAAAAATTCAACGTGGCTTTGAAGTACCATGCGACGCATGTGTGACGTTGTTTGATCGCAACGATTGTGTTGCGCGACTGCACGGATGCGGTAGCGATGTAGTGGAGCCGCGGTAGCGATGTAATCTGCGCGGTAGCTTCGTAACGTAGCCGCTGATGCTAACCATTCTAAAATTTTTTTTGCAATTGCGGCAGCGTTGCGCGGTATCGCGTGATCGCGCGGTCGATGCGAAAGCACTCCGTTACCGGAAGGTGCGAGGCGAGCATCTGCGCAAAGGCCGCTGCGCAATACCGCGCGTCATCGCCAGACACGGCGTTGACGAAAAACCGCCCGGCTTTCACCCGGGCGGCAAACTGAGGTCAGTTCGTTTGCTGTCAAAAGCGGTTGTCAGTTGACGCTTGAGCGTGCGCCGTCGCGGCTTCGAGTCCGCTCCTCATAGAAACTGACGGCGTTGCCGTATTCCGGGTCCAGCCTGCGGGCGATGTCGCGGCTGCGTCCGGTATCGGGCAGCACCACGACCTTTGCGCCGAGCTTCACGCGCTCGTACAGATCGACGACATCGTCGTTCAGCATGCGAATACAGCCGGACGACACGCGGCCGCCGATGGTGGACGGTGCATTGGTGCCGTGGATGCGATAGATCGAGTTGCCGAGATAGAGTGCGCGCGCGCCAAGCGGGTTGCTGGGGCCGCCGGCCATGAAACGCGGGAGATAAGGCTGGCGGGCGACCATCTCTGCCGGGGGATGCCAGTCCGGCCACTCGGCCTTGCGCGCGACGCGCTGCGTGCCCGACCAGCGGAAACCGTCGCGGCCGACGCCGATGCCGTAGCGTACGGCCTGGCCGTTGCCGAGTACGTAATAGAGATAGGTGTTCGGGGTATCGACGATGATGGTACCCGGCGCCTCACGCGTGGCGTAAGGCACGATCTGCCGGCGAAGATGCGAGGGCAGCTCCACAGCGTCCCTCGCCGCGGGCGCAGCTTCCGGTTGCGGCGCCATCCGCGCGAACGCCGGCGGCGTCGCGAACGTCGGATCGGCATAGGCGCTGGTCTGGGCGGAAGCGGGGCTTTGGGAGATCACGAGGGCTGCGGCGCAAAGAACGATGGCGGACCTGGTCATGGCGTTCGCTTTCTGCCGGTCTCTCGCATCCCCCAATGCGACAAGGGCTCCGGTCTTGGTTTGCACACTCGACAATAAACATGCGCGGGAACCGCGATTGGTTCCCTCACGATTTCGACCCCTCGCAGCCTTTGTTAGACCACGGGTGTTTCGGCCGGCTTTGGCGGATCGCTAAAATTGAGACGGATTCGCTGAAAATCTGTGCCGGGAGGGCGCGACCTTTCGCGCGGCGGCTGTGATAGCGGGATTTCGCCCAAGCTTTATACTGCGAGCGGCGCAGATCTGAGCTTGCGGAGGCGTGTCCGCCGTCGTTCCATGCAGACTTCAGATCGGCTTACCTCCGGGCGCAGGCCGCTGCCGCACGCCGCTGCAGGCCGGTTCGCGCCTCCC
>NZ_JBKBVB010000063.1:0-25343 GCF_046289595.1 Pseudorhodoplanes sp. | reverse complement strand
TTTTCATAAGCAAGCAGCGCGTCGAGAATGGCGATCGAAGTATAGGTCAGCCCGGCGCCGTTGATGAGAAGGCCGTCGGTGTCCTGCCGAGCGGCCTGGATCCAGTCGATCAGTTCGCCTTCGTGGTTGGATTGGCGAAAATCGAGCACGGTGCCGAGGCTCTGCGCATGGGCACGGCAGCGCGCCTCGATCTGCGGAAAGCTTTCCGTACCGTAGGTGCCCTTCGCGTCGAGCCCGTACAGGTTGGCATTGGGGCCGTTCAGAAAGAGAAGGCGCGGCTGTGTCATGCGTTACGGTACCCACCGGTGATGATCGACATGCGGTCGGTACACCAAAACTCAAGGCGGCGGCAACGCTCAAAGAAAGAGGCGCTAATTCATCAAGAGCCAGACACCGGCGAGCGAGATAGCCGGGAAATAGGTGATCAGCACCAGTGCGATCAGATAGAGCAGCACGAAGGGCAGGATGCCGCGGTAGATCGCCTTCAGCTCGACCCCGAGGACCGACTGGGCGACGAAAATGTTGATGCCGAAGGGCGGCGTGAACAGTCCGATCGCCAGATTGACCGTCATGACGATGCCGAAATGCACGGTGTCGATGCCGAGCGCCTTGACCACGGGAATGAGCAGCGGCGTCAGCAGCAGGATCGCGGAGAGCGGATCGAGCACGCAACCGACCAGCAGCAGCAGCAGATTGATCAGCAGCAGGAACGTCATCTGGCCGACGCCCAGCGCCTGTAGCCAGGCGACCAGCGCCGCCGGCACCTGGTTGACTGTCAATAGCCAGGAGAACACGCCGGCGCAGGCGACCACGATCAGGATCTGCGCGGTGAAGCGCGTGGTCGCGGCCGCGGCGTCGAGAATGTCGAACCAGCTCAGTTCGCGGAATACGAAGCGGGTAACGAAGATCGCGTAGATGCAGGCGACGGCGGCAGCCTCGGTCGGGGAGAAGATCCCGCCATAGATGCCGCCGAGAATGATGAACGGCGCCCCCAGCGCCCACAGCCCGCGCCCGGTTGCGTGCAGGAACCGCGTCATGTCGAACGGCTCGCCGGCGCCGAATCCGCCGGATTTCGCCCGCCACATCACATAAGCCGACAGGATGACGGCGATCAGGATGCCCGGGATGATGCCGGCCGCATACAGTCGCGGGACGGATTCCTGGGCCGCTGCGCCATAGACGATCATCGGAATGCTGGGCGGGATGATGATGTCGATGGCCCCGACCGCGGTGACGAGGCCGGCCGCGAACGGCTTCGGATAGCCGTCCTTGACCATCGAGGGATACATCACCCGGCCGATGGTCGCGACGGCGGCGGCGCTGACGCCGGAAATCGCGCCGAAGATGGTCGCGGTGCCGACCGTGGTGATGCCGATGCTGCCGCGCAGCGGTCCGACGCTGCTTTGCACGAAGTCGACCAGCCGGCGCGCGACGCTGCCGCGGCCCATCAATTCGCCGGCGTAGATGAAATAGGGCACGGACAGGAGCGCGTAGGCGCTGACCGAGCCGAACAGATTCTGGTGCAGGGCGGCCAGCGGGACGTTCATGAAGAACACGAGCGCGACCGTCACCGCCGTGAGCAGCACGAGGAAGATCGGGAAGCCCAGCAGCAGCAGAATGACGGGCACGACGCCGAGCGCGAAACTCATGGCTCTGCGCGCTCCGCCGCGGCGTCGGGCGGCTGGCCGGGCGATAGGATGCGCTGCAGGCTGCGCAGCAGCACCATCAGCGCCATGGCGCCAAGCCCGATCGCGACCGCGCTGTGCGGGATCCAGGTGGGAATACCCGCGATGTCGCTGACGGCGCCCAGCGCATAGATGCGCTCGACATAGTTGAACGAATGCCAGGCCACGAAGCCGGCGACGACGAGCATGACCAGCATTTCAAGAACGCCGACCAGCCATCGCAGCGCGGGCGGGCAGGCAGCGATGAGAACATCCATGCGCAAATGCGCGCTGCGCCAGGTGACGAAGGCCGCGCCGAGGAAGGTGATCCAGATCAGGATATAGATTTCGATCTCGGCGGCGCCGTTGATCGCATAGCCGCCGATATAGCGGCCGATGACATTCAGAAAATTGAGGGAAAGTCCAAACAGCAGCAGAACGGCAAGGACGCGCTCGAGGAAAGTGACGAGCGCGTCCATACGTCTGTCGATCGCAGCGAGCAACGCCCGCTCCTCACCTGGTTCGTTCGGCAGCCGCCGACAGGGCGTCGAAGTCGGCCTTGATCGTGGCATTGGCGCTGAGAACCGCCGGCAGCACCGACTTCACCTGCTCCAGATAGGCCTTGGCTTCCGCGTCAGGCAGCACGATCAGTTCGCCGCCATTCTTCTTCCAGACATCGCCGGTGCGGCCGACATCCTCGATGGCGAACTTCTCGACCTTCTGCTGGGCCTTGAAGGCTTCCTCGCGGACCATGGCTTCAAGCTCCGGCCCGAGCGACTTGAGGAAGTTGCGGTTCGCCATCACGGGCGCAATCAGATACGTGCCGGGCAGACCGGTCAGGCCCTTGGCGACATCGTGATATTTGAACGCGGTGAACACCGTTGCCGACGCGATCAAGCCGTCGATCGTCCGGTTTTGCATGGCCGAGAGCACTTCGCCAAGCGGCATCGAGACCGGGTTGGCGCCGAGCTTCTTGAACGGCTCGATTTGCAGGGGTGCCGCACCCGGCACGCGGATCTTCTGGCCCTTGAAGTCGGCCACTGCGCGGATCGGCTTGTGCGAGAGCAGGAACATCGGGCCGTGTGCAAGAATGGCGATCGGTTCTATGCCCTTGCTGTTGCCGAGCGTCGCGAGCTGCTTGCGCACCTGCGGATCGGCGAATACGCGCTGCGCATGCGCTTGGTCGTTGAACAGGCCCGGCGCATCGAACACCTGGAAACGCGGCTCCAGACCGATGAAGAAGCCGGACGCTGGCACGACCGCCTCGATGGTGCCCATCGCGGTGCCCTCGACGGTTGCCGGGATCGGGCCGAGCTGGTTGGCCGGATAGAATTCGACCTTGATCTTGCCGCCGGAGCGCGCCTCGATCCCCGCCTTGAATTCCTTCGCCCATTCCTGGCTCAGATCGTTCACGGTCGGCGACGAAATCTTCATGGTATGAGTCTGGGCATGTGCTGCCGTGGCCATCAGGGCCGCGGCGGCCCCGAGGGCAAGGCTACGAAACATCTTCATTGTTCCTCCCTTTGTGGTGATGGTGCTGGTTCTTGGTGTGTCAGACGCCGCAAGCGGCGGCTAATATTGCCCCTTCGGCTCGAGGCCGAAGGCATGCTGGCCATACATGGTGCCGACCGCATCCCAGTTCAGGCTGATGTGCGAACTCGCCGCATGGATGTCGCGCCAGAAGCGCTGCACGGGATGCTGCAGCCCGAGCGCGGACCCGCCCATGGCGAGGAACACCGCATCGACCGCCTGTACGCATAGCTTGGTCGCGAAGGTGTGCGTCAGTCGGTTGCGCAGGCGCATGTCGATATCCACGATCTTGCCTGCATGCACGGTCTCGCTGGTCTCGCGCAGGTCGCGGTGGATCATCAGTTGCGCGGCGTCGATCGAGGCGGTGGCCTCTGCGACCCGCAGTTGTACGGTGGCGAATTCCGACATCCTGTTGTTGCCGCCTGCCACCGCTCCGCGCGTCGTCCGGTTGCCGACCTGCTCGATGAACGCGGCAAGGGCGCCCCGCGCCATGCCGAGGACCGGCGATACCAGGCAATGCGGCACCACAGCGAGCATGGGCTGTCTATAGATCGGATTGGTATTGACCGTAATGCCCGGCCCCGTGCCGGTCAGCATGTCGGCAAAGGTGACGACGCGGTGCGCGGGAATGAACGCATTGTCGATCACGATGGTCTTGCTGCCGGTGCCGGCAAGGCCCATCGTGTGCCAGTCGTCGTGAATGGTGTAATCGGATTTCGGCACCAGGAAGAAGCCGGGCCTTGGTCCGTCCGCCAGCGGCACGATGCCGCCGACGATACCCCAGGTGGCGTTGTCGACGCCGCTCGCGAAGCTCCAGCGCCCGCTCAGGCGGTAGCCGCCGTCCTCGGCGATGCCCTTGCCGGCCGGCGCGTATGAGACGGCGGCGACAGTATCGAGGCTGTCCCGCCAGAAATCATGCTGCGCCTCGTCAGGATAGCAGCCGATCATCCAGGGATGCACGGCGCCGAGGCTGAAGACCCAGCCGGTGGAGCCGTCGCCGCTCGCAACCTTCGACACCGCCTCGACGAAAACGTCGTAACCATACTCAAAGCCGCCGAAGCGTTTCGGCTGCATGATGCGGAACAGTTCCAGCTCCCGCATCATGTCGACGAGATCGGAAGAAACCTGACGGGCCTTTTCGAATTCGCTCGCGCGCTCGCGGGCGATGGCGCCGATCTTCTCTGCGCGGCTCAGCAATTCGGGAACGCTGGGGACGGTTGCGGCCGGAACTTTCGTTGCTGCGAGCGCCACGTTTCACCTCCCTGATCTTAATTTGCCCACACAATATCCCGATCGCTCATCAGCGGCAAGCAAAAACTTGCATTTGCAAGTAATTGAAAGCATCCGCCGCTCGTCGCAAGGCCGACAAAAGTCCTTGAATCGCGGGGCTTTCGCCCGTATCGAAGAGCGGAAAAATACCCCGGCGCGCCAAAATGTCCCGCAAGCCCGATCTCCAGGATTTCCTGCCCTATTTGATGAACCGGGCCGGGTTGCGCGTCGGCCTGATGTTCTCACGCGATATCGAGCCGCTCGGCGTGACGTTGCCGATGTGGCGTGTCTTGATCGAGCTGTGGAACAGCGGCGATTGCCGTCTGGGCGAATTGTCCGAGCGCACAAGCATCGACATGTCGACACTGTCGCGTCTTTTGGTCACGATGCAGCGCCGGAGTCTGATCGTGCGGAGACGGTCCGGTCTCGACGGCCGCGCCTTGAGCCTGACGCTCACGCCGCGCGGAATCGCTTTGGCAGAGAAGATCCTGCCAAACGCGGTGCGCTACGAAGACGTCGCCATCGAGGGATTGAGCGCGCGCGAGGTCGCGACGCTGAAAGGCTTGCTGAAGCGGATCTATCTCAATCTGGAGAAGGCCGACCGTTCGGCAGCGCAGCAGCCGGCCGCAAAGAAGCGGCCGGCCAATGGGCGCGCAAAGCGCAAGGTCAAAGCTTCAGCTTGAACAGGTCGACGCAGTTGGTGCGCCCGATCTTGATGCGGTCGTTCTCGCTGATGGAGGCCGCGTCGAACCAGATCGCAGCGTGATCGATATTCTCGAACGGCCAGTCGGTCGAGAACAGGATGTGGTCGGCGCCGACTTCAAGAATGGCGTCGATCAGCGTCTGGGTGCGGAAATTGCCCGATGTGGTCAGCCAGAAATTCGCGCGGAAATACTCCCCCAGCTTCTTTTTGGCCGGATATTTGGGCGGCAGATGCAAGGTCCAGCCATTGCGGTTGTCGACCCGCCACATCGAGTAGGGCAAGCCCTCGCCCATATGGCCGAGCACGATTTTCAGGTTCGGATGCGCGTCGAACAGCCCTGACGCCATCAGCCGCAGCGCGTGCACCGCGGTTTCCTGGCCGAATGCCCAGGTCGGGCCGAGCAGCCATGGATGGCCGTCATAAATGCGCGCATCCTGCGCCAGCGGATTGCGCGGATGCAGATAGAACGGCACGTCGAGCTTTTCGTTTTCGGCCCAGAATGGCCAATATCGCTTGAGATCGTAATAGATCGGCACATTGGGATCGCCGGCCTGCGAGAAGCCGTTGACCAGTGAGCCGACAAAGCCCAGTTCCTTGATGCAGCGCTGCAATTCGCGCGCCGCCAGATCCGGATCCTGCATCGGCAGCGCCGCGAGGCCCTGGAAGCGGTCGGGGCGCTTGGCCACCTGTTCGGCGAGGAAATCGTTGGCCTTGCGCGCCAGTTCATCGGCTTTCTTCACGTCCGGGATCGCCTGAATCGCCGGAGCGTTGAGCGACAGCAGCATCATTTCGATGCCGTGCTCGTCCATCTGCTTCAGGCGCTTGCCATGGATGTCGAGCAGCCGTGCGCTCAGCTCGGTCCAAATCTCATCCGGCAGAAAGCCGTTGGAATCCTGCAGGGTGTCGTCGATGGCGAAGTGTTCTTCGAGCGCGATCTTGCCTTTCATGCCGTTCCTCCCGTTGTGTTCTAGGACGGTCGATCCAGGGCGCTGATAAACGAAATCGGAGTTATTTGCAAATGCAAGCAAATCGGAAAAAGCGAACGGCGCCGCCGGCGGAGCGGCGGCGCCTCGCAGAAGAGCGCCCGATCAATCCTTGGCGTAGGGATAGATCATCGTTCCGGTCCGGTATTTCTCCGGCCACAGCACCGGCTGCCTGGATCCGTCACGGAACTGCTCGACGTTGTTGGCCTCGACATTCTGGAATTGCGAAAACACCGTCCGCGGCTCCGCCCATTCGCCGTCCTTGCCGAACTTGATGGGGCCGGCGACGGTGTCGAACGAGTTGGCGTGGATGTATTTTGCGATCCTGTCGTGGTCGAGACTGTTGGTTTCCGTCACGGCCTTGGCCAGGATCTGTCCGGCCGCATAGCCGAACGGCACGAAGCCGTAACCGAACGGATCGATCTTCTGGCCGGCGGCGCGCTGGCGATACTTCGCCAGCACCTCCTCGAGTCCGGAGAATTTGAACGCAGGCGTGAAGCTCTCCATGATGACCAGATTGTTGGTGAGCGGGCCGAGCTGGGCCTTCAGCGGCGTCGCCAGCAATCCGATCATGGTGCCGCCGAACATTTTCGGCTTCAGTCCGATCTCGTGCGCCGCCCGGACGATGCCGACGGTGTCCGGCGGATAGGCGGCCACGAACACGATGTCGGGATTGGCCGCCTGGACCGCACGCATGACCGGCGCGAAGTCGGTATTGTGCGGCGGATAGCTGCGATCATAGACGATTTTGAAGCCGTGCTTCTTGGCGTTCTCCTTGGCGCCGTCGGCGGCGGTGCGGGCGAATTCCGCATCGGCCGCGACCATCGCGACCGTCACGGGCTTCGGGTTCTGCGCGGCGGCAAGCTCGAAGAAGCCGCGCGAGAAGGCGGCGACGCCCTCGGTCGAGACCGGCACCATCGAGAAATAGCGATCGTAGTTGAAATGGCGGTTCACGCCGATCGCCAGCATCGTGATCGTGGTCTTGCCGGCCTGCATGATCACCGGCATGGCGGGTGCAGCCATGTTGGTGGCGTAGGGGCCGAGCAGCAGGTCGACCTTGTCGACGGAGAGCAGCTTCTGATAGATCGCCGGCACATTCGCCGGGCTGCTCTGGTCATCGTAATGGATCAGTTCGACCGGACGCCCGAGCAGGCCGCCTGCCGCATTCACGTCGTCGCGCCAGATTTCCAGCGCCTTCAGAAGCTGCTGGCCGTTGGGCGCCACCGCGCCGGTCAGCGACATGCTGAAGCCGACCTTGATCGGATCGCCCTTCGGTGTTTGCGCCGACGCGGCGCAGACGGAAAAGACGACGATCGCAAGAAACGCGGCGAAACGCCCCCATAGCGTCCGCAATGTCACGTTCATGGAAACCTCCCTTGTTTGCGTATCGATAAAGTTCAGTCCGGCTTCTGCGTCCGGTTACCCGTCCACACCCTCCCCTGCTTGCGGGGCAGGGCAAGGGTGGGGGTTACTCCATCATCTCGTCCGGCGGCATCGGGCCCCAGAGATTCGCGGCCTCCGGCGTCTTCGGCCAGGTCTTCGGACGCTGCGGATTGTCGCGATGCCAGGGGCGCGGCTCGAAATAGCCGAGCGACTCGTCCTTCATCAGATCGAGTTCGGCGAACAGCTCGGTGATCAGGCCGTTCGGGCTGCGGTGATAGGAAAACAGGTTGTGCCCGATGCCGTGCCGGCCCGGGCCCCACAGCGTCTTGTAGCCATGCCGGCTGATGTAATCGAGCGCGGTCTGCATATGCGCCCAGTCGCGCAACTCGAACGCAGTGTGGAAATGCTTGTTCTTGCCGGTCTCCACGAGGTTGATGGTGTGATGATCCGGCCCGCAGCGCAGGAACGAGAAGAAGTCGCCCATCCAGTCGGACACGCGGAAGCCGAGCACGTCGCAATAAAAGCGCGTTGCACGCTGTGCATCGGTGACGTGGAAGGCGATGTGGCCGAGCTTGTGCGGCACCACGCCGCCCTTGCTGGTGAAGGACTGCTTCTGCGGCTCCGGCTGCCGGAACACCTCCATCACCGTGCCCTTGATGTCCTCGAACGACACCATGTCGGCGATGGTGGGCTGCGAATCCTTCTTGCGCTCGGTTCTGATGCCGTGGGCTGCGGTCTGCTTCTCGAAGCCGTCGAGATCGTCGTTCGGGCCGAGCTGGAAGCCGATATGCGTGCAGCGCGGATGCGAGCCCTTGCGCAGGACGACCGAGTGGTGATCCACGGTGCTGGCGAGATAGACCGCATCGCTGTCGCGGCCGGTCACGGTCAGCCCAAGGATGTCCGTATAATATTCGAGCTGATGCTCGAGGTCGGGCACCTCGTAGACGGCATGGGAAATTTTCTTCACTCCGATCATGGAGGCTGCTCCTTCTAGTTTTTCCGGGTGGTTTCGAAATGTTCGAGGATGGCCGCGACATCGCGGTCGCCGATATTCGGGACCGCGCGCGCATAAAGATCGATCAGGCAATCGATGAGGTCGGTCGCCACCCCGGCCTCGATCGCCATGTCCTTCGCGGTGTCGAGATAATGCGCAAGGCCGGCTGCATTGCCCATCTGCGGCGTGAACCTGCGTTCCGCCATCCAGGGCGCGCGGATCGAAAAGGCGCTCGATCCGCCGCTGCCGTTGGCCACGGCCTTGATGAGGAGATCCTTATCGACGCCGGTTTTCAGTCCGAGCGCCATCGCCTGGGCGGTGCCGGCGATATGCAGTGCAACGAGAAAATTGTTGACGAGCTTGACCTTGGTGGCGGCGCCGAAATCGCCGAGATGCATACAGAGGTCGGCGAAGTCGGCGATGACCGGCTCGATCGTCTTCACCGCAGCCGCTGGACCGCCGAGATAGATCACGGCCTTGCGCGCCTGAACCATGCCGGGCGTGCCGCTGACCTCGCCGTCGAGAAAGACCGCGCCCTTGTCGGCCAAGGGCTTCACATATTGCTCCTTGACCGGAACCGGGTGCGATCCGAATTCAACGACGATCTGGCCGGGCCGCGCGGTCTTTCTCAGGCCCTCAGGGCCGTTGATCACCTCCTCCAGCGCGGCATCGTTGGGCAGGCAGGTGAACACGATGTCGGCCTGCGCGCCGACATCGGCCGGCGACGTCGCCTTGATGCCGCCGAGCTTCTCGAAATCGGCGAGCGAGGACCGGCGATAGCCGATCACTGTGTGACCCTTCTTGATCAGGTGTTCGCAGATCGGCAGGCCGATCTTGCCCACCCCGATGAATCCGATGGTCTGCATGCGCAAGCTCCGGTCTTGCTCCGCTCTTGACGGCGGTGTGACTTCAGGAAATTTTCGCAGTCTGGTCGGAAAAATTCACGGTGACGCTGAGCGAGCCCTCCATCACCGTCCACGGCACGATCTTGAAGGTGCGGATGCCGTGGATGACAAACGGATCGCGCAACGCCATGCCGCGCGCGTCTTCCTCGTCAGCGGCACGCACGATGGTCATGCCGTCGGCCTTTGCGGGGTCGCCGAGCGGACCGGATGCGAACAGCTTGCCCTGACGCTCGAGCGCGATCATGTATTCCAGATGCTCGGCGAGATAAGGCGTCACGTCGAGACCCTTGCCTTGCGAGAAGATGACGAAAAGCTTGAGCTTGAGCATGCCCTTCGTCAGTTCCGCGATCTTCATTTGAGCGGCGGACGGCATCACGCACTCCTGCAAACGCAATACGCACAGAGGTAAACGCGCGGCGGATTTACGCCGCGTCGGCGATCATGGTGTTGGTCAGGGTTCCAAGTTCGGCGATTTCGATATTGACGATATCGCCGGCCTTCAGAAATTCGCCCTTCGGCAGGCCGACACCGGCCGGCGTACCGGTCGCGATTACATCGCCCGGCTGCAGCGTGATGTGCCGGCTGAGATAGGCGATCTGCTCGGCGATGTTGTGCACCATCTTGGAGGTGTTGGAGTCCTGTTTCAGAACGCCGTTCACCCAGAGCTTGATCGAGAGATTGTTCGGATCAGAGATGTATGCCGACGGCGTCAGCCACGGACCCATCGGGGCGGCGTCTTCGAAGCATTTCTGCCCGATCCAGTCATAGACGAAGATCGAACCCTCGCGCTTCATCAGGTCGCGCGCGGAGAGGTCGTTGACGATCACATAGCCTGCGACGGCGCTGAGCGCGTCCTGCTCGGAAATATTGCGCGTCGGCCGCGCGATCACGGCGGCAATTTCGGCCTCCCAATCGACCTGCTTCGAAAAGCTCGGAAGCCGCGCGGGTGCGCCGTCGCCAATGATGGAGCCCGCTGCGGTCTTGAGAAAGAACCAGGGCTCTGCCGGCTTTGCGACATGCACATCGCGTCCGGTGGTCTGTTTGGCGATCGCCGCCATCTCGTTGAGATGGTCCCAGTAATTGGCGCCGGCACAATAGAACGCGCCGGGATAGAGAATGGGCGCGAACAGGCGCACAGAGGAGAGCGGGGCGCCTTGGCGCTCGATCGACGTGTCGTCGCACAGGGCTGCAAGGCGCGGATGAGTCTCGTCCCAGGACTTGATAATGTCGAGAACGGTCGCGAAGGCTCCGCCGAGTGCGCTGCTTGCGCGGATCACGCGGCCGGCAATAAGGACGCCTGCAACGGGCTTTCCCTGATCGTCAGCATAGCTGATGAGCCGGTAACCGGCCTGCATGCGCGTCCTCCCGTAGCGATCTTGTTGGTTTTATCGTACTGTACTGTACGTTACAGTCAAAGCCGCGGATGGTGCAACAGGAAAGTTTTGGCGCTAGATGAGTGTCCCGACCGTCTTGGTAAACCGCATGTCAGTACCGGAAGCCAAAGCGCCCTCCCGGCGGCGCTCCAACCATAAGCCGCCCCAATCGGCTGCCGCAAATGCGAACAAGCCCGACCCGCGCCGCGAGCGGCTGGTGCGGCTCGCCGCGCCGCTATTTCTCAAGAAAGGTTATGACAACGTTTCGATCGACGACATCATTGCGGTCGCGGGCGGCTCCAAGGCCACGATCTATGCCTGGTTCGGCGGCAAGCAGGGTCTGTTCGAAGCTGTGGTCCGCCAGAAATGCGATGACGTGACGCTTGGCATCGATATCGATGCGCCCGGCTCCTTGGAGGAGCAGCTCACCAAGATCGGACAGTCATTTCTGGTTCTGGTGCTGGCGCCGCCAATTTTGGAATTTCATCGCCTCATGGTGTCGATCGGCCGCACCTTTCCGGAGGCTGGCCGGCTGTTTTTCCAGAGCGGGCCCGTCTCCGCTTACGCGATTGTCGCGCAATGGATCGCACGGCAGCAGAAGGAGGGCCGTCTTCTGATTGAAGAAGATCCGTACCGGCTCGCCGTGCTGTTTCTCGACATGCTGATCGGCGAGCATCAGCTCGGCTGGCTGACCAGCATGCCGCGCGCAGCTCAAAAGGCGAAGATCGACGAGACGGTGCGGATCGCGGTGAAGGTTTTTCTGGGCGGGTGTCAGACCTCGTCAAAAGGTTGATCTGGCTGTGGCCTGCCGCGGAGCGGCGAAAGCCCGCTGGCCTTGGACGCCTGCCCCGTCTAGCGTCCGCCCTGATGGAATTGCCTCACAACATCCGCGCGGCCGTTGACCAGGCGCTGGAGGGCGTGCCGCTCGCCGATTTGCGGGCAGCGTCCGAATGCCTGTCGGCGCGCTACCGCAGCGAAACGCGCGACGGGCGCGCGCATCTGTCCGACGATGTCGCCGCGCGTGCCTATCTGGCGGTGCGGATGCCTGCGACCTATGCCGCGATTCGCGCCAGCCTCGGTGCTGTCGCCGAACGGCTGCCGGATTTTGCCCCGCGTAATCTGCTCGATGCCGGCGCCGGACCGGGCACCGCTTTATTTGCCGCGCGAGATTGCTGGCCGGGCCTGTCGGCAGCGACGTTGATCGAGAGCAGCCCGGCGATCCGGGACTGGGGAGAAAGACTGTCTGCAACGCTCGCGCCGGTCTCGGTCGAATGGCGCACGGCGGATCTGGCCGCGGCCGCACCAGCGCAGGCCTCATTCGATCTCGTCATCATGGCGTATGTGCTTGACGAATTAATGCCGGATGCCCGCGGGCGAGCGATCGACCGGCTGTGGCAGGCGACTGGCGGTTTGCTCGTCGTGGTCGAACCGGGCACCCCGGCGGGATGGACGCGCATCCTCGCGGTCCGCGAGCGGCTGATCGAGACCGGTGCGCATCTGATCGCGCCATGCCCGCATGCCCTGGCCTGCCCGCTGCAGGCGCCGGACTGGTGTCATTTTTCGCGCCGCGTGGCGCGCTCGCGGATGCATCGCCTCATCAAGACTGCGGATGTGCCCTGGGAGGACGAGAAGTATATCTATATCGCGGCCTCCCGCGATCCGGCTCCGGCGCCCGCGGCGCGCGTGATCGCACCGGTTCAGGTGAAGGGTGGGACCGTCTCGCTGAAGCTATGCGAGCAAACCGGCCTGGCGCGCCGGCTGATCCTGTCCCGCCGGGACGGTGAACGCTTCCGGGAGGCGCGGCGGCTTGCATGGGGGGATTGCGCGAAGGAGCATGTCATAATCCCTTCCGATTCCGCTGTTTCAGACCTGTAATGACGATTCAACATTCGGTCCGGGCCGTCCTCGCCACATTACTCGTGCTCGCCGCGGTTCCCGCAGCGCTCGCGCAAAATGCTGCACCGAAGCCGGATACCCCCGCAGCGGCGTCCCCAGCACCGGCGCCGCCTTCGCCGAGAGCGGCAACTCCCGCGCCGCAAGGGATGGCGCCGGCAGGACAAGCTGCCAGTGCGGAGGCGCCGGCCGATCCCGAGCTTTCCGGCATTGTTCAGACGCTGGAGAGGTTCCGCGTCACGGTAGAGCAGATCGAGAATTCGCTGCGCAGTCCCGATATCGGCGATGCGACGCTGGTGCAGCATCGCGGCGCGATCAATCCGGTCCGCGACGGATTGCGCGAGATCATCGCATCGCTCGACCAGCGTCTCGCCGATCTGGACAACCGGCTCAAGCAGCTCGGCGACGCGCCGCCGGAGGGCGAGACCAAGGAAGAGCCGGCGCTGGCGGCCGAGCGGGCGCAGTTGCAGGAGCGGCGCGGCCCGCTGGATGCGGCGGCGAAACAGGCGCGCCTCATCATGCTCGGCGCGGACGACGTGTCGACGCGCATCACCGAGCGTCGGCGCGCCCTGTTCACCAACCGTCTGCTGGGCCGCAGCGCGAGCGCCCTCGATCCGGCATTCTGGGTGCAGGTCGGGCGGTCAATGCCCGATGCTGTCTTCGGTGCGCGTCTGGTCGGACAGGGCTGGCGGGCTCATCTCGGCAGTAACGCAACCGCTGCGACGATCGGCGCGGCCGCAGCGGCCAGTCTGGCATTTTTTGCGATCGCGGTGCTGGTGCTGCGCTGGTTCCGGCGTCGCGATGTGCGTTCCGCGGCTCGCGATTCCCGGTTCGCCAAGTCCTCACTTGCGCTCTTGGCGCTGTTGCGCGTCGCATTGGTTGCACCTCTCCTGGCTGGCGGCGTGCTGCTGATCCTCGCCGCATTCGATCTGCTGACAGAGCGCGTCATCGCCATCGGCTGGGGGCTCACGGTCGCGCTCGCGGTCGCCGCATTCGGCCGCGGTGTCGCAATCGGGCTGTTTGCGCCGGATGATCCCGACCGCCGTCTGCTTGCGCTGACCGACGGCACCGCCGGTCTGGCTGCGTCCACGCTGACCTGGGCGGGGCGCATTCTCGGCCTTGTCATTCTTGTCAATGTGGTGCTGCAGACCATCGTTGCGCCGGTGGTGCTGACCGTCGCCACCAATGCGCTGTTTGCCGCGGCGATCGCGGCCTTGCTGTGCCGGTTCCTGTTCGTGCTGGTCAAACGCGACACCGCGGACGACGAGGCGAGCGGCGCCGGCTGGCTGCGTGCCGCCGGCTGGCTGCTTTCGACCGGTATCTTCGTGGCCCTTGTGACCGGCTATATCGGCCTCGCCGCGTTCCTTGCCGGACGCTTCCTCGTTGCGCTCGGGCTGATCGGCGCCCTCTATATTCTGTTGACCTTCATCGATGCGCTATTCACCGAGACGCTGACGGCTTCCACGCCGCGCGGTCAGGCGGTTGCAAAATTCTTCGGTGTGAAGCCGCGCTCGATCGAACTTTTCGGCACGCTGCTGTCTGCGGTAATCCGCGTTCTCCTGGTGCTGGTGATCGTGATGCCGCTGCTCGGCCCCTGGGGAATATTTGCGGCGGATTTCTTCGGCGTGATCCGTGAGGCGAGCTTCGGGTTTCGCATCGGCGACATCACGATTTCCTTTGCGACGATTTTTGGTGCGGTCGCGATCGTGGTGGTCGGCATTCTGGCGACGCGCGCCGTGCAGGCCTGGCTCAACACAACATTCCTGCCGCGCACCGCGATCGATCCGAGCCTGCAGAATTCGGTGTCAACAATTCTCGGCTATGTCGGCGTGATCGCCGCAGTATCGCTCGCGCTCGCTTATCTCGGCGTCGACTTCCAGCGGATCACGCTGGTCGCCGGCGCGCTGTCCATCGGCATCGGCTTCGGTCTGCAATCGGTGGTATCGAATTTCGTCTCCGGCCTGATCCTGCTCGCCGAGCGGCCGATCAGGGTCGGCGATATCATCGCGGTGCGGGGCGAAGAAGGCCGGGTCCGCCGCATCCATGTGCGCGCCACCGAGATCGAGACCGGCGACCGCGCCAGCGTCATCATCCCGAACTCGGAGCTGATCACGCAGGTCGTGAAAAACCGTACCCACACCGACACGTTTGCGCGCGTCTCGGTGCAGCTCGGCGTCGCCTATGACAGCGACGTGGTGAAGGTTCGCGAAATCCTGCTCGGCATCGTGCGCGAGCATCCGCACATTATGCAGAATCCCGGACCCAGCGTTTTTCTGACCGGTTTTGGCGAAAGCGCCATCAACTTCGAGGTCGGCTGGGTGGTCCGCAATCTTGGCGACGGCGCCAGCATCAAGAACGATGTCTGTTTTGCGATTCTGGAGCGGTTCCGGGCGGAGGGCATCGTCATGCCCTATCCGCAGCGGGGCATTCACATCGACAATCTGGGTGAAGCCTCAGGCGAGGACGGGGCTCCGGCGCGAGCGGTCAAAAAAAAGCCCAAAGCCAAGTGATTTTGCTGGGCGCGGAACGGGGATTTACCGTTCCGTCACCATTTTCCGGCCAAGTCGGGCGGTTGGGGATTTCCGGTCATGACGGGCGGCCGTCCGATGGGTGTTGCTTTCCTTTGTGCGCTTGGCCTTGCGCTGGCCGGCTGCGCCAGCGAACCGCTGCCGTCGCAGCCCACCTTCTATCAAAGCATGGCCCGCGAGGGGGCGCAGCTCGATCCGCAGGCGGCGGCGTCGATGATTTCGGGCTACCGGCGCAACAACATGCTGGGCGAAGTAACGCTCGATCCGCAGCTCATGCGCATGGCCGAAGAACAGGCCCGCGCCATGGCGACCAAGGACAAGCTCGACCACAACGTCGCCGGCAATTTCCAGCAGCGGCTGCGGCGCTCCGGCTACCGGGCGCAAACCGGCGCGGAGAATATCGGCGCGGGCTATCACACGCTGGCGGAAGCCTTCTCCGGCTGGCGCGATTCGCCCTCGCACCGTGCGAATATGCTGCTGAAGGGTGCGACCCATATGGGCATTGCCGCGGTTTATGTTCCGAACACAAAATACAAGGTGTTCTGGGCGCTGATCCTGGCCGGCCCGGATCCGCGGATGGCGCAGCTGACCGATTAGGCCGGCGGCGCTACATTGCGCTCCATCTGGATGGCGCCGTGTCCGTATTTGCCGCGCGCAGCCGCCTGTAAGGCGTCGTCCGCGGTTCTTTCAAAACCCATGCGTATCCAAAACGGCGCGCTACCGCTGACCGCGACCAGCATCATCCGTTCGACCGCAAGATGCGCAGCGAGCCGAAGAAGCTCCGCGACCAGCGTGGCGGCGTGTTTCCTGCCCCGGAGCTCCGCCTCTACGGTCAGGTCATGAATGAAATACGTGTCCGGCTTTCCGGGCAAAGCGCCAAGGAGCCTATCGAGCGCAGGCGGTGGCCCGAATGTCCAGGGATGCGAAAAGCAATAGCCGAAAATCCGCGGACCGGATCCGGCGAGCACATGGCAGCCCTGCGGAAACAGCGCGCATTTTTCGGCCAGAACCTCCGGTCGCTCCGGAAAATCCGGATGGATCCGGGTCGACAGCGCGTCAACCGCGGGCAAGTCCTTCGCGGTCATTGGCCGCCACGCCAGCCGGGCCGCTTGGGTGTCGTTCATCGCTCGTACCAATCGCTGGACGGCTGCGGCTTGCCCGACTAGCGTGCGCCGCGCAAGGCTGCCGGAATGCTTCCAAAGATACACGACTACGACAGGCTCTATCGCGAATTCCGCTGGGAGATCCCCGCGCGATACAATATCGGCGTCGATGTCTGCGATCGATGGGCGATGCGCGAGCCCGACCGTGCAGCCATCGTTCATGTCCGTTCCGATTCTCGTATCGAGACCGTCAGCTTCGGCGAGCTGATGCGGCTGTCGAACCGGCTCGCCAATGCCCTGCGCGCCCAGGGCATCTCGCGCGGAGACCGGGTCGCGATCCTGTTGCCGCAAGTTCCCGAAGCGGTCATGGCGCATATTGCGATCTACAAGCTTGCAGGCATCGCGCTGCCGCTCGCGCTTCTGTTTGGTCCGGAGGCGCTGTCCTTCCGGCTGCAGAATTCCGGCGCGAAGGCGCTCATCACCAATGCATTCGGGCTGGAAAAGTTCGCGGGCCTGCCGGAGCTGCCGGAGAATCTTCGCCTCGTCATCTCGACCGACGGCGGCGCCGACGGTGCCGTGAGCTTTTCGGGACTTCTGGAACGCGCCTCGGATTCCTTCGCCGCTGAAGATACATCGGCCGACGACCCGGCGATGATGATCTACACCTCCGGGACAACCGGCCCGCCCAAGGGCGCGCTGCATGCGCATCGCGTGCTGCTCGGGCACATGCCCGGCATCGAATTGCCGCACGATTTTTTCCCGCAGCCGGGCGATCTGTTCTGGACGCCGGCGGACTGGGCCTGGGCCGGCGGTCTGCTCGATGCGCTGCTGCCGTCGCTGCATCACGGTATCGCCGTTGTGGCGCGCCGGTTCGACAAGTTCGATCCGGAAGAAGCCTACGCGCTGATGGCGCGGACCGGGGTGCGTAACGCGTTTATCCCGCCGACGGCGCTTCGGATGCTGCGTTCCGTGCCGAATCCGCGCGGGCGATATGATCTGCGGTTGCGGTCGATCGGATCGGGCGGCGAAGCGCTGGGCTCGGAAACGCTGCAATGGGGCAAAGAGTGCTTCGGGCTGACCATCAACGAATTTTACGGCCAGACCGAATGCAATCTGGTGCTGGCATCCTGCGCCATGCTTGGCGTGTCGCGGCCCGGCGCCATCGGCAAACCGGTTCCGGGGCATAGGGTCGCCGTCATTCATCGGGACGGCGCGCCGGTGAAGCCGGGAGAAATCGGTCAGATTGCCGTGCAACGGCCTAATCCGGTGATGTTCCTCGAATATTGGCGAGGGCCAAAAGCGACGCGCGACAAGTTTATCGGCGACTGGATGACAACCGGCGATCAGGGCGTTGTCGATGCGGACGGCTATGTCCATTTTGTCGGCCGCGACGACGACGTCATTACATCGTCCGGCTATCGCATCGGCCCGGGAGAGATCGAGGATTGTCTGATCCGGCATCCAGCCGTGGCACTTGCCGCTGCGGTCGGCAAGCCCGATCCGCTGCGCACCGAGATCGTCAAGGCCTTTGTCGTGCTCAAGCCCGACGTGACCACGCCGCACGCGCAACTGGCGGCCGAATTGCAGGACTTCGTTCGAACGCGGCTATCGGCCCACGAATATCCGCGGGAGATTGCATTCATCGATGCCATGCCGATGACCACGACCGGCAAGATCATCCGCAGGCTGTTGCGCGAGCGTGATGGAATCTGAGCCTACCGTCGCGCCGCGAGGGAATTGATATAGGGACACCGGCGCGCGGACCGCTCAATATTGTCCTTAAGTGAAATTACCAAGGCCGCCACGCGGCAGCGCCGGCATCGGCCGGTTAAGCCCCAGTCAGTTGCGATAGCTGCACGCCGTGAAGCGCCCGTAACCGTCGTCGATATAGCACTGGTTTCTGAGATATTCGGGTACGGGATAGGGCTTGCCATCGGGACCGAACGACGGGTCAGCGGCCCGAAAATGCTGGGGGGCGTATGCGGGGATCGGCGCCTGACGGGCCGCGCGGGGCTGCTTCTTCTGTTTCTTGTGTTGCGCTGCGGAAATCTCGATGTCGCGTTGCAAAACGGAACTCGCGTCATGCCGCGGGCCAGCCGCCGCCGGCATGATGCTCAAACTCCCAAACGCGATCGCGATACAAACGGCTGCGGCTTGCATAGTAAACCTCAACATGACTGCGATATCCCAGATACGGGATGGACGGCCGAACGGTTTCGTTTCAGAATGAATCGGATCCAGAAGTTGGATACACATTTGGACTGACGCGGCGCTATAGCAAGGACACATTTTTGTGTCCCCTCGTCTTCGACTTTCGCCGGCTTGGGCCTTTGATTGCCGCAATCACGCGAGAGCGTATCGCATCCACGAGCTCTCGGCAGCGGCAGTTTACCCGCTTGGCGGCACTCATGCGCCGGCTCGAAGTTTGGATTGATCGAAGTCAATGCACCATCTGGCCGGGCTCGTCAGTTGGACTGCCGACAACAGAACTGCCAACTTTATCGTCCGGGAGGAAGTGTAGATGTCACCCAACGATTCGCCGCCGAAATGGCCGCTGCCGTCCTTCAATCCAACCGACTTCGCGATGCTTGGCAAAGAGAATGCGGAAAAGCTGATGGACATGCAAAAGGAGCTGTCCAAGCTGGTTGAGCAGGCCAACACGGATTGGCTGGCGCGGCTCGAGATGGAGCGCAATCTCGCCGCTGAGCTTGGCGAGAAATTGTCTTCCGCAAAGACTCTTCCCGATGCCGCCAAGGCGTACCAGGAATGGATGGCGCGCCGCATGGAGGCGATGACGAAGGATAGCCAGAAATTCCTTGCCGACAGTCAGAAATTTGTGTCGTCGATGACGCGGTTTCTGTCTGCCGGCGGCAGGAGCCCAGGCACGTGACGAGCCCAAGGACGTGAGACGTCGTATCTGCCCGGTCGAGCGTCACGGCCGCGGGCAGCGACCAGGTCAAGACAATCAAACTGACGCCCATCCTTTACGGAGCAAAAGGCGTTCGAGAAACCCCTCCCCGGGAGGCAGTCATGGCGTACGAACCTGAAACTGCGGTGCAGCAGCTCACATCGGCGGAGCTGGTGAAGCTTATCCGCAAGCTGCGCTGGATCGGGCTGGAAGAAGAGGCGCGACAGCTCCAGGTCGTCCTCGACCGGTTTCCACAGGAACAGCGGGCAATCTTGCCTGGGACGCCTGCGGAGTGTGACTGACGCTGGCGTTGATCCGCAACGGCCTCGCCCCTAAACATGCCGGACGGCTCGTCCTCGTCAGGGCGGGCAGGGGCGAGAGGCGTCGCTATGACCGGTCACATCATCGACGGCAATGCGATTGGGCGGCAGCAAATCCTGCAAATGCTCCGGGATGTTTGTGCCGCGTCGACTGATCTGTGCGATGCCGACGTGTCGTCCGACGCTGAATGGCCAAAGCGCGCGCAGGCTGTCGTGAAAAATTGCATGTCGCTGCAGCGCGGGCTGATCCGCTCGCACCCGCGGGTCGCGGACGATCTGCACCTTCTCGCCAGCGAAATCCAGATCGCCTGCGCGGCGCAGTCGGACGCTGCGATATTTTCCAGCCGGATCCGGCGCATTCGCGACGCGGTCCGCCGCATCCAGCAGCTCCCGGTCGAAGCCGAATCGCTGCGGCAGCTCCCGCCCGGGGCAGGCAAACCGGTTTAGCGCATCGCCGCGGCCGCCGCCGCTATTGCGGCTTGACGTTGAGCGACCGCGCGACCGAGCCCCAGCGCTCCATTTCCTCGGTCATCTGCCGCTGCGTTTCCTGGCTGCCGGCTGCAATCACGCTCGCGCCCTGATCGGAAAACCGCTTTTGCAGCTCGGGATTCTTGAGCGCGGCGGCAACAGCCTGTTCGAGCTTGGCGATGGCCGAAGCCGGGGTGCCGGCGGGTGCAAGCAGGAACACGCGCGCGCTCATGTCGAAATTCGGGATGACATCGGCGATCGGCGGCACCTCGGGGAGGTTGCTGGAGCGCTCAAGCGAGGTCACACCAACGATGCGTGCCGTATTGGCGCGCGCCAGTCCGACCGCCGCGGACGAGCTCAGGATCGCGATGTGAACCCGCCCGGCGATCAGGTCCGGCGTCATTGCAGTAGCGCCCTTGTAGGGGACGTGTTGCACGTCGACACCGGTCACGCGCTTGAATTGCTCGAAGGCGAGATGCTGAACCGAGCCGACGCCGGGAGAAGCATAGTCGTATTTTCCGGGCGCGGCCTTCAGCGTCGCGATCAGCTCAGGCACGGTCTTGGCCGGGAAATCGTTGGTGAGCGCAAAGGCCATTGGCAGCTGTGCGACATATCCGACCGGCGTGAAACTCTTGGTCAGATCGAATGGAAGCGAAGCGAACAGGACGGGCGCGACCAGGAGCCCGGTCTCGCCGAGCAGCAGCGTATAGCCGTCGGGCGTTGCCTGCGCCACGGCGTTCGCCGCAATTGTACCGGTCGCGCCGGGGCGATTGTCGACGACGACCGACACGCCGAGAATGTCCTCGAGCCGCTGGGCCAGCGCACGCGCGATGGTGTCCATGCCGCCGCCCGGCGAATAACCCACCAGAATGCGGATCGGTTTGCTGGGATAGGCGTCCGTCTGGGCATGCGCAGTCGCCGCGAACACGGCCAGGAGGCCGATACAGAGCCAGCGAATGACAGATTTCATCGGAACCTCGATCCTCTCGCGTGTAAGCTTGGTGCATTCCAGCGGCGCCATGAAACGATGGCGCAGTCTGCAAGCAATGACAATGGCGTTGCCCTGCGACACTGCCGACTTGCGATGCGAGCAGGCGAATGCAGACCCGCGCCTGTCGACCGAGGGTTGCGCGTGCTCTGCAGCATCGAGAAAGGGGCGAGCGCGAGCCGGGTGCGGCGGCCCCATCATGCGCTGGGCATTTGCACCGGCCGATGCAGTCATTGACAGCCGCGGACGGACGGGTAAATCTTCATAAGAAGTCTTATGGCGATATTGCCGGATCTCTCGCCGGATGCGTGAAACCATGCTGGAGCCGCAGCCAGGGGCGCCCGCACTGATCGACTATGATGCCGACGCGCGTCGCGTGTTCGATGTCGTCGCCGATGGCGGCACGGCGATCATGCCGGTGACGACCGGCTATGCCCTGCTGGCAGCGAGCCGGGACGCGGTGATGGGCATTTTCAATAACAAGCGCCGCGCGCCGTCAAAGGTAACCGCGCTCTGCGGCAGCTATGAAATGTATCGGGCGGTGCAGGTTGTCGGTCCCCAGCAGCGCCGGGTCATCGATGCGATCACACAGTTCCACCGGCTGCCGCTTGGCGTTATCGCGCCGGTGCAGCTCGATCATCCATTGTTCGACAATGTGCATGAGGACATTCTGGCGCAGAGCCGCCGCGACGGAACGATGCTGACGCTGCTGAATGGCGGTGCGCTCGCAGACCGCATCGCGCATCTCAGTCTCAAGCACAACATCGCGATGTTCGGTTCCTCAGCCAATCTCTCGACCAAGGGCACCAAATTCCGTCTGGAGGATGTCGAGCCGGAAATCCGCGCGATGGCCGATATCGAGATCGATTACGGCCCGGTATTGTGGAATGCCTACGGCAAATCCTCCACCATCATCGACTTTCGCGATTACACGGTGGTGCGTGTCGGGATCGCCTACGAGCAGATCGAGCATATCCTGCGAAAGCATTTCGCGATTGAGCTGAAACAACCGCTTGCGGCCTGAACATGGCTCCTCTGGTACGCGCCGCCCCGGGCCTCGCCGTCAACACGGTCGCCGACTACATCAAGAATGGGATCCGGACCGGTAAATTCGCGGCCGGTCAAAGGCTCATTGCATCGGACCTTGCGTCGGAACTGGGCGTCAGCCTCGGCGTCGTGCGCGAAGCGCTGAGCCTGCTCGATGGCGCTGGTCTGATCGAACTCTTGCCCAATCGCGGTGCGCAGATCCGATCCTTGTCGCGCGACGATGTCCGCCAGATCTTCGAACTGCGCGAGGCGCTCGAAGGCCAGGCGGCCGCGCTCGCCGCCCGCAATCTGAGCGGCCTGAAGCCGCGTCAGGCATTGACAGACGCCTTCAAGGAAGCCGACCGCGCGGCCGCGGCGGCTGACGCTCCGGCCTACCGGTCAGCCAATGCGGCGTTTCACCACGCCATACTTGCGCTTGCCGATAACCCGCGTCTGGTCGAAATCGCATCCGAACTCACGGTGCCGATCTACCGGCTGCAGCTCACCATGCTGTTGGACGATGCCGAACTGAAAGCAGCGGCGGCGGGACACCAGCGCATCATGGACGCTATTCTTGCCGGCGATGCCGAGCGCGCGCGCACCGAGATGCAGGACCATGTTCGCTTCTCCGGCGCGGTGATGATGCGGCTGGTAGAATAAGACCTGCGGCGACCGTCGGGCCGCCGCATGTCTGGCACCTGGTCGCGCTCGGTCACGGTTCGTCCACTTTTCTCCGGGACAATCCCGCCCTGGTCGCGCACGCGGGGGGAGCGGTTTGCCGGCGACGCAGTGGATTGCCAAACACGGCTGTCTCGTCATTGCGCCGGTGGCTGCCGCCGGTCTTGCGCTTGGCGTGCATGTTGGCTTCTACAATTCGCCCACCGATGTGAAGCCCGCAGTTCTGAATCCCGCCGGTCTGAAGACTTCTGACGCACTCACCTTCCAGGATCGCTGGCGCGCATTCGAAAGCGTGTCCGGGCCCGCAGTTACAAATCTCGCAAAGCCGCAGAAGGAAACGCCGGCGCTTGCATCCGAGGCCGATTCAAAGCCGCCGCCTGCGACCATCGATCTCGCGGCGCTCGCGCCCGATGCTGGCCCGCGCAACGCGACCGATATGATCGTGCGGCGCGACGATGCCGGCCGGATGCCGCGCGTCAGCGATGACGAGCAGGTCAGGCAGAAGGGCTATATTTTCTATTTCAACTCGCCCACGCACTGGACGCCCGTCCCGTTGCCGGCCGCCGTCCATGAAGCGCGGGCCCCGCATGACGGCAAGATCCGGGCCGAGATCGAACAGGCGGCCATGCTGTTCGACATCGACATCCGCATGATGAAAGCGTTTGCGAGGATCGAGTCCGGCTTCAATCCGAAGGCGACCACGGGCAAATACAAATGCCTGTTCCAGCTGTCGGACTGGGAGTTCCGCAAATACTGGCAGGGTGACATTTACGACATTCGCGACTGCGCGATGGCGGCGGCACGCAAGCTTGCGACAGAGGCTGCGCAATTCGAGAAGGATGTCGGCCGGCGCGCCACCGCTGCGGAGATCTACTGCATTCATCAGCAGGGCTATCAGGGCTGCTCGTTCCACCACGCGGCGCCGCATCAGCTCGCCTGGAAGAACATGTATCTGACCGCTGAAGGCCAGGAGCGCGGCGAGGCCTGGGCACGCAAGGCGATCTGGGGCAACGTGCCTTCGGACATCAAGGATCAGATCGAAGGCGGCGTCGAAGCGTTGACCAGCGGTCAGTTCATCGCCATCTGGACCGAGCGCGTCGAGCGGTTCATGGCGCGCAAGGTCGAGCCGCCGGCGGACTATGACGAATATTCGGCCAAGATGAAGAAGGCCAAGCTGGCGGCAAAGGCGAAGTCCAAAGCCACCGCAAAGGGAGGCGACAAGACCCGGGTTGTAGGCAATACCAAGACCGCGGGCAAAACCAAGACTGCGGGCAAGACCAGGACCGCGGAAAAGACCAGGGTCGCGGGCAAGGCCAAATCGCCGGCAGCCAGGACCAAAACGGCAAAGGCGAATACGTCGAAGAGCCGCACCAAGGTGGCGTCGCGCTAGCTCGACTCGGTCGCCGTGCCCGGCACCGTTTGCCAGACCCACGGCCGTGCGACACGGTCACGCTCCTGAAAGGCGCGAATCGCGGGCAGCAAGAGCAGTGTCTCGCCAAGCTGGTCGAGCCCTTCGAGCAGTGCGCGTCGGCGCGAGGGCTCGATCTCGAAGGGGATGATTGTGCCGTCGCCGGCAACAATGATGCAGCGCTCAAGATCGACCGTCAAAGACACCGGCCGTTCGGCGACGCCAAGCGCAATGAGCGCGTTGTATGCTGGCTCGGGCAGGGCGACCGGCAACAATCCGTTGCGCAGACAATTGGCATGGAAGATTTCGCCGAAGCTGCGCGCGACGATGGTGCGGATGCCCATCTGCGCGAGTGCGATGACGGCGGGCTCGCGTGAGGAGCCGCAACCGAAATTTGCGCCCGCGATCAGGATCGGCGTTCCGCGATACGGCGTCCGGTTCAGAATGAATTCGGGATTCTCCGAGCCATCGCTCAGGTAGCGCAGCGCCTCGAAGGCGACGCGCCCGAATTGTGCAGGCGGCGTCGAGACGCAATGCTCGATCGGGATGATGAGGTCGGTGTTGACGTCGTCGAGCAGGAGCGGCGCGGCGATGCCTGTGACGGTGGTGAACGTTCGTGTCATGATGCGAGCTTGCGCGGATCGGTGATGACGCCGGTGAGGGCGCTCGCTGCGGCAACCGCCGGACTTGCGAGATGTGTGCGGCTGCCGGGCCCCTGGCGGCCGACGAAATTGCGGTTGGTGGTGGAAATCGAACGCTCGCCCGGCGCAACGATGTCGCCGTTGACCGCCGAGCACATCGAGCAGCCCGACTCGCGCCAGGCGAAGCCGGCGTCCTTGAAGATGCGGTCCAGCCCTTCGCGCTCGGCCGCGCGCTTGACCGTGGTCGATCCCGGTACCACCCAGGCGCGGATGCCGGGCGCGACCTTTCGCCCGCGCACGAGCTCGGCGGCGATCGTCAGGTCGCTGAGGCGTCCATTGGTGCAGGAGCCGATGAACACATGCTGCACCGGAAGGCCTTCGAGGGGCTGATGCGGGGCCAGGCCCATATAGTGCAGCGTCTGCGCCAGGGCATGACGCGACGTCGCGTCCGGTGCGGCGCCGGGATCGGGGACGCGCGCGCCGATCGGTCCGACCTGATCGACGCTCGTTCCCCACGTGACCTGGGGCTGCAAGCCGGCGGCATTCAGCGACAATTCTCGGTCGAAGCTTGCATCGTC
>NZ_JBKBVB010000062.1:0-25846 GCF_046289595.1 Pseudorhodoplanes sp. | reverse complement strand
AGCGAATTCGATCCCTTGCGCACCGATTCCGAGATGCTGGCCGAACGGCTGAAAGCGGCCGGCACGGTCCATGAATTCCGGCTCTGGCTCGGCACCGTCCATGCGAGCGTCAACCTGATGGGCTGGATCGCGGCGATGGCTCCGCGGGTGGACGAGGTCTGTGCGTTCCTGCGGCAGGTGACCGGCAAGGCCTGAACGGCCGCGATCTGAACCAAACCGGTTCCGGCGCGTTACGCTGTTCGTTTCTCCCGCAGGACACTCATGGTCAGCACAGCACGCGATCTGCGCACCGGCCGCTCGGTCTGGGAAGGCCGAAGCACCGCCAAGGTCCGCCATGCCGGACTGCGCGGCGATCTCACCGCCGACGTGCTCGTGATCGGCGCGGGCATCACCGGCGCAATGATCGCGGATGCTCTGGCGCAGGACGGGCTCGCGGTGATCGTGGTCGACCGGCGCGACGATCCGGTCAAGGGCTCGACGGTGGCCTCCACTGCTCTGGTGCAATACGAGATCGACACCCCGCTCTCGATGCTCACGCGCAAGATCGGCAAGGCCGATGCGATGCGGGCGTGGCGCCGGTCGCGCCTTGCGGTGGAATCGGTCGCCGCGCGCCTGGCCGAACTGAAAGTGCCGGATGTTACCCGCCGCGACGGGCTTTATCTTGCCGGCAATACACTCGACGCCCAGGGCCTCGAACGCGAACACGCCGCGCGCCGCGAGGCCGGCCTGCCCGACCGGCTGCTGTCGCGAAACCAGCTCAAAGAACGCTTCGGTTTGGCGCGATCCGCAGCCCTGCTCGGCTACGGCAATCTCGCCATCGATCCGCGCAAGGCGGCGCATGCCATGCTGGCCGCCGCAATCGGCAACGGCGCGCGGGTCCATGCGCCGGTGGCTATCACGGACATCGACTGCCACGCCCGCAGCGCCACAGCGATTACCGATCGCGGTCATGCCATCACATGCCGCTATCTGGTGATGGCGACGGGCTACGAATTTCCGAAATTCGTCCCGATGCGCGGCCACACGATCATCTCGACCTACGCGATCGCCACCGTGAAGCAGCCGAAACGGCTATGGCCGGAACAATGCATGATCTGGGAGGCGTCTGAGCCCTATTTGTATCTGCGCACCACGCCTGAAGGCCGCATCGTCTGCGGCGGCGAGGACGAGGATTTCTCCGACGAGGAAAAGCGCGACGCCCTGCTGCCACGCAAGACCCGGACCCTGCAGAGGAAGCTGCGCAAGCTTCTGCCTGGCGTTTCCGCCGAGATCGACTTCGCCTGGTGCGGATCGTTCGGCCAGAGCGGCACCGGGCTGCCGCGCATCGGCGCGATCCCCGGCATGCCGCATTGCTTTGCCGCGCTCGGCTATGGCGGCAACGGCATCACCTATTCGCGCATCGCGGCCGATATCATTGCGGGCGCAGTGAATGGCCGCGCGGATTGCGATGCGGATCTGTACGGCTTCAGAGAACGCTAGCCCGATGCAATCCTGAGCAACGCGCTCTGGCGGTGATGCGCATGCGTGATCGCGATCGCCAACGCATCGGCGGCGTCGTCCGAGCGCGGATCGGCCTTGGGCAGCAACACGCCAATCATCATGCGGATCTGCGACTTCTCCGCGTGGCCTGCGCCGACAATGGTCTTCTTCACGAGATTGGGCGCATATTCGGCGACAGCGAGCCCGGCGCGCGCCGGGATCAGCATGGCGATGCCGCGCGCCTGCCCGAGCTTCAACGTCGAAGCGCCGTCGCGATTGACGAACGTCGCCTCGACCGCCGCCTCGTCGGGCGCAAAGTCCTCCAGGACCCGCGAGAGCCCGTCATGAATCGCGACCAGGCGGGTTGCGAGGCTGGCGCGGTCCTGCGTCTCCACCGAGCCGCAGCCGAGGAACAGGAGCCGGTTGCCCTCGCAGGCGATCATGCCCCAGCCGGTGCGGCGGAGGCCGGGGTCGATGCCGAGAATGCGAATCGGGCGCTGCATGCGGGTAAAGACATAACACGGGACGCATGGAAGGCCCGCGCGCCGGCGCATGCCTTTGCATGCAGGCCGGTGATAAAGACGCTTAGCCGGGACGGAACGTGACAGACTTTTCCACCACAGCCGCGAATCTGATGACGGATTCGCGTTTCGCCGCCGCGATTGCCGTGGCCCTGATTTCGGGGCTGGTGCGCGGCTTTTCCGGATTCGGCTCGGCGCTCATTTATGTGCCGCTGATGTCGGCGATCTATGAGCCGCGGATCGCGGCGGTGACGCTGCTGATCACCGATTTTGCCGCCAGCGCACCGTTCACCGTGCCGCAGACCTGGCGCTGCAACTGGCGCGAAGTGGCGCCGGTGTCGCTGGCCGCGGTCCTCACCATCCCGCTGGGGGTCGCCGCGCTGGAATATCTCGATCCCGTGATCCTGCGCTGGTTCATCGCCATCCTGGTGACGACGCTGCTTGTGGTGCTGGTTTCCGGCTGGCGCTATCATGTCGAGCCGAAGTTGCCGGTCTCGGTCGGTGTCGGCCTTGTCGCCGGCGTCGGCGCAGGCGCGGTGCAGATCGCGGGCCCGGCCGCGATCATCTACTGGCTCGGCGGGCCGAGCCACGCTGCGGTGATCCGCGCCAACCTGATGGTCTATTTCGCCATCCTTGCGATCGCGTCCTTCATCGCCTATTCCGCGCGCGGATTGTTCACTGCCGATGTCCTGACGCTGTCGCTCCTGCTCGGCCCGGTCTTCATCGCGGCGATGGCTTTGGGCGCCTTCCTGTTCCGGGGCGCGTCGGAAAACGCCTACCGGCGCGTGGCCTATGCCATCATCGCTCTGTCGGCCTTGGTGAGTCTGCCTCTGTTCGACGAGCTGTTTCGCTGACCGCCGGCGCGAAATCGCGGCGCTCGCGCAGCCACGATGCCGCGAGCCCGAACACGATGCCCCAGAACGGCGCGCCGATCATGAAGACCGGCACGTCGGTTACCGTCACCAGAAGGCAGACCAGTGCGCCGAACGTGAATTTCCCGCCGAACGAAGTCTGAAACGCCGTCTGCAGCGCCGGCAAGATGGCAAGTCCCGCAAGCGTCGCGATGAAGGCGGCCGGCGCCGCCAGCAACAGCCGCGTGAAGAACGGAGCCGTCAGACCGAAGCCCAGCGCAAGAACACCGACACAGACGCCGGCAGTATATTGCCGCTGTTTCTCGCCGGAACTCGCAAGGATGGCGTTGGCGGGCCCGGTCAGGCAGGTCGAGACCGCACCGAATATCGCCGTGACCAGAGAGCCTGCGCCGCAGATGAACGTGATGGCGTTGACCGGCGGCTTATGCCCGCTCGCCGTCAGGATCGCGATGCCCTGCCCGTTTTGCACCACCAGCACCGTCACCGCGAGCGGTATGACCAGTTCGACCATGGCAGGCCACGAAAATTGCGGCGCATACAGCTTCGGACTTGCGAGCTCGAACATGGCGCCGGCCGGCGGGTTGAATGCTCCCATAAGCCAGACGGTGACGGCGCCACAGATCAGCGCAACGATCAGCGGGGGCGCGTGGCGCGCGAGCCGCGGCATTGCCGACAAAATAAAGAACGGCACCGCCATCGAGAACGCGATCCAGAAGCCGTCGCGGAAGGCATGCACGAGATCGATGCCGAACCGCAGAAAAACCCCGGCAACCATCGCCATCACGATCGGCATCGGGATCGCATCCATGACGCGGCGGACAAGGCCGGTCAGGCCGAGCACGGCCATCAGGAGACCGGTGGCCAGGAACGCCCCGACAATCTCCGGAAAGGACACATGCGACAGCGCCGGTCCAACCAGCACGGTGCCGGGGATGGTCCAGAAAAACGCAAGCGGCTGCCGGTACAGAAACGAATAGGCAATGGTGATCAGGCCGTTGACGAAAAATGCGGCGAAGATCCAGGAGGCCAGATCGGCCTCCGAAAGACCGCCGCGTGCGCCGACCGACAGGATGATGGCAACCGGCGCGGAACAGGCGAACAGGAATGCGACGACAGCATTGCCCGCATAGACCGGACCGAAATCGCGCCACGGCCGCGACGGCAGCGGCAAGCCAGGCTTTTCAAGCGGCACGAAGGCCGGCCGCGGCTGAGGCGGGTGCGGTCCGCGGGCGGACGCCCATGATCACGCACTCATCTTGGACATGAGCTGATCGGACACTTCGAAATTGGCATAGACGTTCTGAACATCGTCGTGCTCTTCGAGCGTCTCGATCATGCGCAACAGCTTTTCGCCCTGATCGTCGCTGACTGCGAGGGTGTTCTGCGGCTTCCAGATCAGCGCCGACTTGCGCGGCTCGCCGAATTTTGCCTCCAGCGCCTTGGAAACCTCGGCGAGCGTATCCTGCGCCGTATAGATTTCGTGGCCGCTCTCGCTCGACACCACATCCTCGGCGCCGGCCTCGATGGCGGCTTCCAGCATGTCGTCCGGACTTGCCACCTTGGCGTCGAACTCGATCACGCCGACATGGTCGAACATGAAGGACACCGCCCCGGTCTCCGCCATGTTGCCGCCGTTCTTGGTGAAGGCGGCGCGGACATCGCCTGCGGTACGGTTGCGGTTGTCGGTCAGCACCTCGACGATCACGGCAACGCCACCGGGCCCATAGCCCTCGTAGCGGACCTCGTCGTAATTTTCCGCGTCGCCGCCCTGACTCTTCTTGATGGCGCGTTCGATATTGTCCTTGGGCATGTTTTCGGCGCGCGCCGCGAGGATAGCCGCGCGCAGCCGCGGATTAAAGTTCGGGTCCGGCAGGCCCATCTTGGCGGCGACAGTGATTTCGCGCGCCAGCTTGGAGAAGATTTTGGAGCGCGCCTTATCCTGCCGCCCCTTGCGGTGCATGATATTCTTGAACTGGGAATGACCTGCCATGGACCCTTGTGTCCTGTATCCGAAGTCCGCTTCGTGCCGCGGCTTGCCCGCGGGCGGCAACACCGCAACGGCTGCAAATCGATCGATGCGGGCGCGTTATAGGACGGCGGACAAGCCAACCTCAAGCCCGTCCTGCGGCGGGGCCGGCGCGAACCATCCGGCCACGGCGTTGGCGTTGACCGCGGGCCGCTAATCCCGTCCCGCGGCGGCCTCGCTGCCGAGCCAGGTGTCGTTCTCCATCACCACCCGGCAGGGTTCGGCCGCATTGGAGCGTCGCGCGCAGGCTGCAAGCGCGGCCTTTCGCGCGCCGTCCAGCGTCGACACGCCAAACTGGGTGAAGTGATGCCTGCCATCCGGCGTCTGCACCATGACCTTGAATGTCGGCGCCGCAACATAGCGGTCGACAAAGCCGCGATGCCGGCTGTCGAGCCTGAGCAATTTCATCAGCTCCGCGACGCTCTCGCGGCGCGCCGCCGGCAGTCCATGGAAGCGCAGAAATGCGTCCATCTCCATCAGCCATTGCAGTTTTCCGGCGGCCGCATTGAACAGGCTGTGCCCGTCATTGCCGAACTTGTCGTACATCACGAGCTTGACGTCGCCGCCGCCATCGAGAAACGCCGACTGCAGCCGTTCGACCAGTTCGGGCGCAAAGAAGCTGTCGTTCCTGGCGTAGATCCAGAGATTCGGCACCCGGCTGTTTTCGCCGAATTCCCGATAGGCGTTCACCAGCACGTCTTCCTTCGGACAATCGCGCATGCGCAAGCCTCCGGAAACGCTGACCACCGCGCGCAGGGCGGGAGGATTGCGCGCCGACCACGCAACCACCGCGGAACCGCCCGCCGAGACCCCGATGGCGATGACCCGCTGCGGGTCGGCGTCCGGCCGCTTCGACACCGCCTCGAGCGCCCCCTGCAAATCGTCGGCATCGGCAGCAAAGCGTTCGGTAAAGCTCGTGGTGGCGCAGGAGACCTGCGCCGGCATCGGGCCATCCGACTGGCCAAAGCCGCGCCGCATCACGACAACGGCAAGCCAGCCGCGCCGGGCGAGATCGCGCGCCGGGCCGGCATAGTCGGCCGCCTTGCTCTCCAGCATGTCGGAAAGATGCGATGACTTGCCATGGGTGATCAGCGCGACCGGAAGCTTGCCGTCAAGATCGGCACGTTTCACGACCAGCGCCTCGAGGCGCACATTGCGGCCCTCGATCGCAGTGCGCAGGAACGCGCGTTCGACGACGAATTCCTCCGCCGCCGATTGCGCGCGCGTTTCCCAGCTCGAAACTGCCACGAACAGGAGCATCGCCGCCGCCATGACAAGCCGCGGCGCGTTCAGACGCCACAACAACGGCATATATCGATCAGCGTGCATGGCTTCACGTCCGGCATTGCCATTCGATACCACGGACCGACGACGCCGATCTAGCGGACCGTCGGTGCGGACGGACCGGCGGCAACACGCTCGGGGGAGGCCGGGCCGACCCAGGTGTCGTTCTCCATGATCACGGTGCATGGCTCGGTGGTTTTGTGACGGCTCTGGCAATTGTCCAGCGCAGCCTTGCGGGCAAGCTCCAGCGTCGATGCGCCGAACTGCGTCATGAAGTTCTGGCCGTCCGGGGTCTGCACCATCACCTTGAAGGTCGGCGCGGCGAGATATTGATCGACAAAGCCGCGGCTGCGCTCGGCGAGCTTGAGCTGCTTCATCAGCTCGTTGCCGCGCTCGCGCTGGGTCGACGGCAAATCGTGGAAGGCGAGAAAGGCGTCCATTTCCATCAGCCATTTCACCCGGCCTCCCGCGTCGGCGAAGAGGGTGTGACCATCGTTGCCGAACTTGTCGAACATGACGAGCTTTACATCGCCGCCGCCATCGAGATAGGCCGCCTGCATGCGCTCGACGAGCTTTTGTCCGAACAGGCTATCATTGTTGGCATAGACCCAGATCGACGGAACACGGCTCGATGCGCCGTAATCCTTGAACGCATTCACGAGCGGGTCTTCCTTCGGACAATCGGGCGTCTGCAATCCGCCGGACACGTTGATGACGCCCTTCAGATTCTTTGGATTGCGGGCGGCGAGCGCCATCACCGCAGCGCCGCCGGCGGACACGCCGATTGCAATCGCCCGGTCCGGGTCGGCGTCGGGGCGCCGTGCGGCCGCCTCGAGCGCGCCTTGCAGGTCGTCGGCATCGGCGTCGAAGACGTCGGCAAAGGTCTCCGACTTGCAGGTCACGTTGACCGGGATCGGGCCGTCCGACTGGCCGAAACCGCGGCGCAGCACCACGACCGACAGATAGCCCCGCCGCGCCAGGTCGCGGGCATAGGGCGCATAGTCGCTCGCGCGCAAGGCCAGCATGTCGGCGAGATTGGCGGACTTGCCATGGGTGATAAGCGCCATCGGCAGCGGCCCCGGAAGATCGGCGCGCTTGACGACGAAGCCTTCCAGCCGCACCGGCTTGCCGCCGATCGTGGTGCGGAAAAAGGTGCGCTCGGTCACGAATTCATGATCGGGAGCGGCCGGGGTTTGCGCCTGCGCCGTTGCGGCGAAGGCGAAAAGGCCGGCGGCAACAACGGCGCCGGCAAGGTTGCAGCTCAGGCTCCGACCCAGATTGCGCATGGCGGCGCGTCCCTTTGCGCCGCATCCCGTCCCTGACCAGGGTCCGGATTACGCCTGGAGCCAGAAGCGCGGCAAGGCCTCCTCCAGTCGCGCGCCAAGCCGGACAGGCGCCACCCGCGTGGCCAGCCCGGATGCGTCGTCGGTCTCGATCGCCAGCCCGCAAAGGGTCGCCGGACCCGTTGCGGCCTCGAACTTGGTCGCAGGAATTCGTCGCAGGAAGCGCGACAGCGGTTCGTCCTTCACCATGCCGATCACGGAATCGTAGTCTCCGGTCATCCCGGCATCGGACTGGAAGGCGGTGCCGCCCGGCAGGATCTGGTGATCGGCGGTCGGGACATGGGTATGGGTGCCGATCACGGCGCTGACCCGGCCGTCGAGGTGATGGCCCATGGCCTGTTTCTCGCTCGTCACCTCGGCATGGAAATCGACCAGGATGGCATCGGTGTCGCGTCCCAACGCACAGACCTCGAGTTCGCGGTCGATGGCGGCGAAGGGATCGTCGAGCGGATCGATGAAGATTCGGCCCATCGCATTGATGACGAGAACCCGCGCACCGTTCTTCGCCTCGATCATTGCCGCGCCCTTTCCGGGGGTGCCCTTCGGATAATTCAGCGGCCGGATCATCCGCGGGCTGCGCTCGATGAAGACCAGCGCCTCGCGCTGGTCCCAGGAATGATTGCCGAGCGTGACCACATCGACGCCGGCATCGATGAATTCGCGGAAGATGCTTTCGGTGATGCCGAAACCGCCGGCCGAATTCTCGCCGTTGAGGATCACCAGATCGAGCTTCCACTCGGCGATCAGACCGGGCAGCCGCTGGCTGACAATGGCGCGCCCCGAGCGGCCGACCACATCGCCGATAAACAATATGCGCAACCGCGGCTCCCTCAACGCAAGTCGATGATCTCGCTTTCCGTTAGCACAAGGTCGAGCCGCTGGTCGAACGGCGTGGCCGGAACCCGTTCGATCTCCTGCGCGGCGAAGGCAAGCCCGATGGCGGTCACCGGCTTCATGGCGCGGATGCGCGCGATGGTGAGATCGTAATAGCCCGCGCCGTAACCGATGCGATGGCCTGTGCGGTCGAAGGCGGCGAGCGGCACCAGCATGATATCGGGAAAGACTTCCGGTGCATCGGCCTTCGGTTCGCGAATGCCCCAGACGCCCGACGCAAGTTCGTCGCCGAACCTCCAGGCGCGCATGATCAACGGATTGCCGCGCCTGGGCGTCACCGGCAGCGCAAGGCGCGCGCCCGCATCGGCGAGCCTGCGCATCAGCGGCACCGGATTGATCTCGCTGCGCATCGGCGAATAGCCCGAGACGATCATGCCTGCTGAAATGGCCAGCGGAAGCCTTCGCTGCGCCACCGCGTCCGCTGCCGCCGCACGCTCCGGCGCGGGTAAGGCATCGCGCCGGGCCAGCGCCGCTTCCCGCAATTGCTTCTTCCGATGCGCGGTGTCGTGGTCCGGAGTCAAAGCCCATCACCCTCGCCGCGGTTCCTTGCGGCGCGCAACCTGCGTGCGCACATGGGTATGCGTGAGATCGAAGACCTGCTGCATCACGATCTGCTGGAGCTGCGGCGCGTTGTCGATATTGCCGTGGTTGAGCCTTGGATCGTTGGACAGATTGACGTTCTGGAACTGGCCGGGAAAGCCGGGAGGTTCGATCGCCGGACGGCCGAAGCCGTTATTCTGATAGAAATTCTCGAAGCGCTGCACGTTGGGCGGTACGGTCAGGTTCTCGGTGATGTCGAACGTCACCGCGAGATCCACCGGAATGGCGGCCTGCGCGAGCCGGTCGGCCACCTGCACCACCGCATTCGATCCAAGCGAATGGCCGATCAGAACCACATGCGCATTGTCGCCGTTCTGATGGCCGGCGATGATGTCATGGGCGATCGGATCGAGTTCGGTCCAGCTCCACAGCGTGGTGTGCGAATAACCCTGCGCCTTGAACTGCGCGGCCATCTGATCCATGCCGGTGGAGAACACGCCGAACAGACCGCGGATCAGATAGATCAGCGCCTCGTCGACCTGCATGGCGGGCGGCCGGGTATGCGGGCGTTGCTGCGACAGCGCCGTATGAAACGAAAATGCCGCCAGAGCGGAGCTGGCGGCGAGCAGCGTGACGTCGCGGCGCGTGACCCGTGGCATTGGCTTCCTCCTGGAAGGAGGGAACATAGAGAAGAACGGATGGCCTGCTCAAGAAGTCAGATTTGCCTGTTCAGGCCGCCAGCATCTTCTGGACCTCGTTGACGAGGTCGCGCAGATGCACCGGTTTCGACAGCACCTTGGCGTGCTTGGGCGCCTGCGAATCCGCGTTCAGCGCCACCGCGGCAAAGCCGGTGATGAACATGATCTTGATGTCGGGATCGAGTTCGGAGGCGCGGCGCGCCAATTCGATGCCGTCCATTTCGGGCATGACGATATCGGTGAGCAGCAGTTCGAACGGCTCCTCGCGCAGCCGTTGATAGGCCGAAAGCCCGTTGTCGTAGGAGACGACGTTGAAGCCGGCATTCTGCAGCGCCTTGACAAGGAAACGGCGCATGTCGGTGTCGTCTTCTGCAAGCAGGATTTTCGGCAGCTCGTTACTCATCTACTCAACCGATCTTGTGATCCGTCCGGGCGGCCGGGCCGGAAGCTTCCATGGTGAGGACGGAATTTGCAAGATGGCGCCGCCCAAGGTCGGCGGTCCGTGCGCGCTCAGCCCCTGTTCCATTTGCGCGCCGGCGGGTAAATATCGGGTGAAAGGCAGGGCCCGGATGCCCAAAAGCCGTTCAAAAATCTGCATCCGGAGACGAAAAGGGATACCGGATCGCGTCCGCGACCCCTATGTTGCGCAAGCACAACGACCCAGCAGATTTCCTTGTTGATGACGGTTTCGGACGAATTCAATCCCCCCTTCGACGTGATCGAGCCCGACCATTGGCGCGGTCCGGTCGTGTTCAATTCCCCGCATAGCGGATCGGTGTATCCCCGCACCTTCCTGATGGCGGCGCGGCTCGACCTCGCCACCCTGCGGCGCAGCGAAGATTCCTTCGTCGACGAGCTGATCGCGGGTGTGGTGACGCGCGGCTATCCGATGATGCGCGCGCATTTCCCGCGCTGTTATGTCGACGTCAACCGGGAGCCCTACGAACTCGACCCGCGCATGTTCGACGGCCGTCTGCCATCATTCGCCAATACCCGCTCGATGCGGGTCGCGGGCGGACTGGGCACCGTGGCGCGGGTGGTCGGCGACGCGCAGGAAATCTACGATCAACGCATCTCGGTGGACGATGCGTTGCGCCGGATCGAAAGCCTGTACAAGCCGTATCACCGCACCTTGCGCAAATTGTTCACGCGGGTTCACGCCGAGTTCGGCGCTGCCGTTCTGGTCGATTGCCATTCCATGCCCTCGGCCACCGGCTCGCGCGACGACCGTCCGCGCGCCGATGTGGTGATCGGCGATCGCTACGGAACAAGTTGCGTCGCCGCGGTGGCCGATACGGCAGAGCAGGTGTTGCGCTCGCTCGGCTATTCGGTCTCCCGCAACAAGCCTTATGCCGGCGGCTTCATCACCGAGCATTACGGCAATCCGGCTGCCGGTCTGCACGCATTGCAGATCGAATTGAATCGCGCGCTCTACATGAATGAGAATGCGCAGGAACGGATCCCGGCGTTTCGCCGCCTGGCGCGCGACATGGAAACGCTCGCCGACGAAATTGCCCAAATCCCGCTGGAGGAGCTGCGGCCTTATCGCGCTGCCGCGGAGTAAACCAGCCGGCGACTCAATGGATTCTGTATCCGTCCGGGCCGCAGGCAGAGCCGCAAAAGAACGATCCCAAAAGAAAAAGGGCCGCTAGAGAGCTAGCGGCCCAAGTCTAGGGAGGAAACGCCCAAGGAGGGCGGCGGGAATGTGCGAAGCACATTGCCGCGCTGCAGCAATATTGCATTGCGTCGCACCAAAAGCAAGTCGAAATGTCAGGGTCACTGACCTATCCCCAATCTCGGGGTTTCCGGCGCGGATCGTCCGAAAACGAATAAGCAAGCGATGCCAATAGGATAAGACCTGCCTGGAAGGCGAAAACGGCACGGTATGCATCCACAGCATACCCGCCGCCCGCTGTCGGAAACAGGTCGATGATGAATCCGGTCACGCTCTGGCAGAGGAACGCGCCTCCCATCGTCCCGATGTTCATCAAGGTCATGCCGCGGCCGACCACCCGCGGCGGAAACAGCGACTTGCCATGGGCGATCAGAACCGTGACCGCCGCCGTGAACAAGCCGATGGCCACAAACCAAATCCACAGTGCGGCCTGTGAAAAAACCCCGGCCCATGCCGCAAGCAGGAGCGCGAATGCGGTGAGGAGCTGCCCGGTCAGTACGGGAATCTTGTAACTGCGGAACAGCCGGTCGCTCGGCCCCCACACCACGGCGCCGACAATCTGCGCCACCACCGCCACAAACAGCATGTTGCCGCGCTCGGTGAGGCTGAAGCCGTAGACATGGGTGAGATAGGGTCCGCCCCACAGGCCGACGACGACCACAAAGCTTGAATAGCTGGCAAGCTGCATGGCGAAGACCCGCCAGAACGAGGGCACGCGCACCGCATCGAGCGTCCCGGCAAGGCCCTGCCGCAGCGTCTCCCGGGCCGGACGGTCGCCCTGCGTTTCCTTCACGACCAAAGCGACGATGACGGCTGCGGCGAGCACGCATCCCGCAATCACGACGAAGCTTGCGCGCCAGCCAACCAGCACGACAGCGAAGGCAAACGGCGCCGTGGCGAGCAACGTCCCGAGCGTCCCGAGACTCATTTGCAGCCCGACCAGCGTCGCGAAATTCTCCGGCGGGTAACGTTTGGCGTAGAGCGCCAACGGCGCCATTAAATAGCAGGACGAGCCAAGTCCCATCAGCACCCGCGCCGTCACCAGCCAGAACGGCGATTCGGCGAAGGCAAACATCAGCGTGCCGGCAATGGCAATGGCGGCGCAGACCAGCATGCAGCGGCGCGGACCATAGCGGTCGAGCGCCACCCCGAGCGGGATCTGCGCGGCGGCGAACGAAAAGAAGAACACGCTCGACAGCAGGCCGACCTCGGAGGCCGACAGCCCAAGCTCGCGTGCCAGATCGGGGGCGATGACCCCGACCGAGTTCCGCAGAAACTGGCTGACGATGTAGATGCCGCCGAGCGCTGTCACGAGCACGATCGTTTCGCGTGTCGCAATTGAAACGCGCATCTCCCCCGCTGTCATGGTTCCCGGCCTTTAGGCGGTTCTGCAAGAGCCAGTTTCGTGGCACGGAGATCCGGTCGCGGCAAGGCACGGCTTTGGTTGCCGGCAATGCCGGTATTCGATAGGTGAAAGCGGTAACGGGCGGGGTGCAGGCACATGACGGCCATCGATTTTGCGGCTTTCGTCGACCGGCTGACCGCCGTGTCGGGCGAGACCATTCTGCCCTTCTTCCGGACCTCGCTTGGCATCGACGACAAGGGACCGGCCGGACGCTTCGATCCGGTCACCGCCGCCGACCGCGCGGCGGAACAGGCGATGCGCACGCTCATCCGCAGCAGCTTTCCCGAGCATGGCGTGATCGGCGAGGAGTTCGGCTCCGAGCGCACCGACGCCGAATATGTCTGGGTGCTCGATCCGATCGACGGCACCAAGTCCTTCATTGCCGGCATGCCGCTGTGGGGCACGCTTATCGCGCTGACACGGCTCGGCGAGCCGGTCTTCGGCGTGATGCATCAGCCGTTCATGCGCGAGACCTTTTCCGGCGACGGCCTTGCCGCCGAATACCGCGGCCCGGCGGGCAAACGCAGCCTGCGCACCCGCCGCTGCGCCGCATTGTCCGACGCGATCCTGTTCACCACCAGCCCGCTATTGATGAACGAGGCCGACCGCGCGACCTTCCAGAGGGTCGAAGCGGCAGCGAAGCTGTCGCGCTATGGCGGCGATTGCTATGCCTATTGCATGCTCGCGGCCGGCCATATCGATCTCGTCATCGAGACCGAGCTGAAACCCTACGACATCCTGCCGCTGATCCCGATCCTGGCTGGCGCCGGCGCCGTCGTCACGTCCTGGGACGGCGGGCCGGCCGGGCTTGGCGGCCGTGTCGTCGCGGCCGGCGATGCGCGCGTCCATGCGCAGGCGCTGGCGATACTGAACGGATAGCGGCCGCAGCCATTGTGCCGGCTTGCAGGCTGTGGCGTAATTGTTCGTCCAAGCCTTGCGAGCGCACCATGACCGCACCGGACGGTTTCTGGTCGACCGACGATGCCGCCCCCGGCATGGGCCTCAGCTATTGGATCGAAGCGATCTGTGAAGCCTTTCTCGAAATGAAGGCGGACGGCGACCGCGAAAGGTTCGACGCCAGTCTGACCAAATTCCAGTTCGGTCCAGTCGATCTGAATTTCGTCGATACCGATCCGCAGGAAGTCTGGCGCACCCGCGCGGCGATCGCCCGCAGCCGCGAGAATTTTTTCTATCTTCTGTACATGCACAACGGCCATATGGGTGTGACACAACGCGGCCGTGAGGCGGTGATCGCGCCCGGAAATTGTCTCCTGGTGGACAGCCGCGAGCCCTATCGCTTCTCGCTGCCCGACCGCAACAATTGCCTCTCGGTGCAGATCCCGCAGCACTGGATCCGCAGCTGGTTGCCGCATCCGGAAGATGCAACGCTGATCACGCTTGCCGATCACTCGCGATGGGGCGCAACGCTTGGGAGCGCGCTCGGCAATCTGCGGGCCGACACCATGGGGGATACCACGCTGCCCTTCGGCGTGGTCGCGGACCAGATCGGCGCCATGCTGGCGCTGGCCGCCGGCGGCAAAACCCCAACGATGACGCCACACGGCGCGGCGCTGCGCGCCAGGCTGCTGCGCTCTATCGCCGACCAAAGCGCCGATCCCGCGCTCGATCCGTCCGCCGTCGCCGCAGAGCACGGCATTTCAAAGCGCTACCTGCATCTGGTGATGGCGCAGGGCGGCACGAGTTTCGGCGCGGCGCTGATCGAAGCGCGGCTCACGCGTGCAAAGGCGATGCTCGAAGACCCGCGTTTCGCCCGCACGGCGATCGCCGACATTGCCTGGCGCAGCGGCTTTGCCAATCCCAGTCACTTTGCGCGGCGGTTCAGGCTGCGGTTCGGCGCCGCGCCGGGCGATTTCCGCAAGGCACTGCGCTCCTAGGCGCGAAACACTGCACCGGCGGACGCGCATTTTCCCGGCCGCCATGCATGGTTTTGCCGGATCGAACACAAGGGAGGGGAAACACCATGGGCTATACATTCGTTCTCGTGCACGGCTCCTGGCACGACAATCGCGCCTGGCAGCCGGTAATCGACCGGCTCGAACAGAACGGCCACACGGTCTATGCGCCGACGGTCGCAGGCCACGCGCCGAACGACCGGAAAAACGTCACGCATGAAGATTGCGTCCGCTCGGTGGCGGATTTCATCAAGGCCTCGGACGTGCGCGACTTCATTCTGGTCGGGCATTCCTTCGGCGGCACCGTGATCCAGCCGGTCGCCGAGCAGGTGCCGGACCGTATCCGCAGGCTGGTGTTCTGGAACGCCTTCGTGCTGCTCGACGGCCAGAGCCTCGAGGACAACGTCCCGCCGCATTACAAGGAGCTCTTCGACGCGATCGCGCAGCCCGATGGCGGGGTGATGCTGCCCTATCCGATCTGGCGGGATGCCTTCATCAACGACGCCGACGAAGCGCTGGCGCGCAAAGCCTACGGGATGCTGTCGCCGACGCCCAAGCGCAGCCACAGCGACAAGGTGCCGCTGAAAACCTTCTATTCGCTGCAGATTCCGAAAAGCTACCTGAACTGCACCGAGGACACCGCACTGCCTCCCGGCGAATGGGGCTGGCATCCGCGGATGTCGTCGCGGCTTGGCCTTTATCGGCTGGTGCAGATGCCGGGCAGCCACGAGGTCATCTTCACCAATCCGCAACTGCTCGCCGACAAATTCGTGGAAGCCGGGCGGGATTGACTTGATCGGGCGCGTGCGGCCCCCATAAGGGCCGCATGATCCCCGACGCCGACCTTCTGGCTCTGAGCGCCAGCCTGACCGGGGCCGGCCTGAACGGCACGCCGGAAGACGCAATCGTCCGCGATTTCTGCGAGCGCGCGAATGCCATCGGTATTCCGGTCGACCGCGCGCTCGTGCTTATCGACACCCTGCACCCGGTCTATGAAGGGCGGCTGTTCCGCTGGGGTCAGGATCCCTCGCAGCCCGGTTCGTTGGAATACGGCCGGACCGTCGTTCCCGAAGGCGTTACGCTGGGAGAGGACGAGCAAAGAGCCGCCGCGAATTGGCGGGCCAGTCCATTCTTCCACATGCTGACGACCGGAGAGAGCCTGTTGCGGCTGACCGAGCAACACGCGTCGATCTTCCCTGTGATGCAGGACTATCTCATGGGCGGGATCAAGGGCGGCGTCTCGATCGTCAACCGCTTCGGTCCCGATGGCATCATCGGCGAAATGGACGCGGTCTATTCCTCATGGATGACGAGACAGGAGCGCGGCTTCACGGATGCGCAGATCGACGCGCTGGCGCGTCTCGTCCCCACCCTGGCGCTCGCGGTGAAAACCACCGCCTTGACCCGCATGACCGGGACGCTGATGGAAACCTATCTCGGCCGCGATGCGGCGCGGCGCGTCCTGTCGGGCCGCATCATGCGCGGCGTCGCCGACCGGATCGATGCCGCGATCTGGTTCAGCGATCTGCGCGGCTTCACCCGCGTCACCGATTCCGCGCCCGAGCAGGTCATTCCGCTTCTGAACGACTATGCGGATGTGGCGGTCTCGGCGATCCATGCCCATGGCGGCGACGTCCTGAAGCTGATCGGCGACGGCATCCTCGCGATTTTCACCGCCGGAGACCGCGCCCGGGCCTGCGGCGCGGCGCTGAGCGCTGCAAGCGATGCCCGCCGCGCGGTTGCCGCGCTCAATGCCCGCCGCGCGCATGACCTTCTGCCGGTCACCGACATGTATCTCGGCCTGCATGTCGGCGAGGTTTATTACGGCAATATCGGATCGCTCGACCGGCTGGATTTCACGGTGGTCGGACCGGCGGTCAACGAAGCGAGCCGGATCGCCACGATGTGCCGGTCGGTCGAACAGCCGGTGCTGGTGTCGCAGGCCTTTGCGGCGGTCGACGGCATGCGCGGACGGCTGGTTTCAATCGGCCGTTATGCGCTGCGCGGTGTCGAGCGGCCGCAGGAATTGTTCACGCTTGAGCCCGGCGGCAGCGAATAAGGCGCTTTCCGGCGACACCGGTACCCAACCTCAATCAAGGCGCGCTCAATACAGCGGCGAGCCCGGCACGAAGGCGTCGAACGCCGCCCAGAACTGCGCGCGGTAGCGATCGGTCTCCATCATCATCTCGTGCCGGGAGCCGGCAATGATGAGATGCGAGCCCGAGCGCAGCCGCCCGGCAAATTCCTCGATCGCCGGCGTCGACACCGTCACGTCGCGTCCGGCCGCGATCATCAGCACCGCCTGCCTGATCTTGCCGGGGTAATTGACGTCTTCGAACTCGTCCATCATCGAGAACGCCGCCGAAGCCCAGGCATTGGTCGGCGAGCCAAGTCCGAGAGCGGGTTCTGCTTCCAGCACCGCGGCGGTGCGCGCATGGCGCACCGGATCGGCAGTCAGCACATTGCCGACAAAGGGCTGCGACGCCACCACCATCGGGCTGCCGCCGGGCACATAAGACGTGCCCATGCCGATCCCGTTCAAGAACTTGACCACCGGCTTGGCGAACGGCGTCAGCAATTGCGGACCGAGCTTGATCAGCGGCGCGCACAGCACCATGCGGTCGAACCAGCGATGGCCGCGATAGGCGATGCGGGTCAGGACCGAGGCGCCCATCGAATGGCCGATCGCATAATAGGGCGGCGGACAATCCGGCAGCACGATCTCGCGCATGAAGGTTTCGAGATCGGTCTCGTATTCGCGGAAGCTTTCGACATAGCCTTTCCTGGGATCGCGCAGCGCGCGCTGCGACAGCCCCTGCCCGCGCCAATCCATGGTCGCGACCGCAAAGCCGCGCGCACGCAAGTCGCGCGCGGTTTCGAAATACTTTTCGATGAATTCGGCGCGGCCCTGAAAGATACAGACCGTGCCCTTGCGGCCGGGCGGCGGCGCAAAGCGCGCGAAGCGCAATGCGACCCCGTCGGGCGTTTTCAGCGCACCGCTGACGACATCCTCGGGCACCGGATTGGCGGGAATGGAGATCAGTTTCATCGGGGATGCTGCGCGGCGGCGGGTCCGGCCTTATAGCAGGGGCCGCGTCAGTCTCAATCGGTCGCGGCGCACCGGGAAAACTGCGCGAAAAAGTCCGTAACCGCATGATATTTTTAGGAAAAAATCCGACGATGGCGTGTTTCGGCCGCTCCCCTTGACGGCCGGCGATGGCCTCCTAGATCAATTGCGCGCCGGCCATCAGGCGGCGTTTTATCAGAGACAGGTCCGGCCCATGCGGGAGGACCTTCAGTTCGATGTCGCTTCAAGGAGGACAACGATGCGTCACTTCGACCTTACCCCATTCTATCGTTCGACCGTCGGCTTCGACCGGCTTTTCAGCCTGCTCGATCAGGCCAATGCGGAGACCGCGCCCGGCTATCCGCCCTATAATATCGAGCGCACCGGCGAGAATGCCTACCGCGTCAGCGTTGCGGTGGCGGGCTTTTCGGAGAACGATCTCAGCATTGAGCTGAAAGAGAATACCCTCACCATCAAGGGCGAGAAGCAGGCCAAGCAGCAAGAACAGTCCGGCGAAATCCTGTATCAGGGCATCGCGGCGCGCGCCTTCGAGCGCGTTTTCCAGCTTGCCGATTTCGTCCAGGTCAAGGGCGCCAATCTCGAGAACGGCCTCCTGCATGTTGATCTCGTCCGCGAGATCCCCGAGGCCAAGAAGCCGCGCCAGATTCCGATCAATGGCAAGTCTGCCAATGAAAGGACGATCGAGGCGAAGGTGGAGACCAAGGCCGCTGCCTGACGGCGCCGTCCGTATCTACTCTGCTTGTGGAGGGAGCGCCCCGCATCGCCGGGGCGCTGTCCATTCGCTGTCACGAATGCAGATGAAAAAGCTGCGCCATGTTTGCACGGCGCAGCCTTTTCATGTGCGTCTCTGAAACGCGGTGTCCCTATAGCGTTTTCGAGCGAATTGGGCACCGGTTCGCATGAAGAAAACGCACCAACGCGACACCTTAGAACCGGATCGCCACGCCCGGCTTGTCGTCGGGCTTCGGCGCGGTCTCCGGCTTGCCGAGATCAATGACGCGAATCTCCGGCTTCGATGTCGCGGATTTTGGCGCAGCAGACTCCGACGACGCCTCGGGCTTGCTTGCGCCGGGCTTGCTTGTGTCGGGGTTGGCCGCAACAGGTTTGCGCGATTCAGGATTGCCTTCGGTCTCGGGTTTGGCCTGACCCGGCTTCGCCGCCTGCGGCACAGAGACTTGCCGGGATTGCGGCTTGCCTTCGGGCTTTTTGGCCTGCGGCTTTGCGGGTTCGAGCGTAGCCTCGGCCTTGGCCTCAACACCCGCAGGCTTCGACGCCGCGTCGGGTTGGGTTTGGTCGGTCTTGGCAGTGGCGGGCGGCTGGCCGGCGGACGCCTCGGCGGGCCTGGTGCCCGGATCGTTGGCTCTGGCCAGCGCCGGACGCGGTCGGGGCACCGGCGTCACGTCCCTTGGCAAGGGCGCGGCCTCTCGGCGCGTTGCGGGAACGCTGCGCGTGACACTGCCGGTGATCGCCGGATCGCGCGGCGCGGGCGCGGTCCGAGCCGTCGCGCGCCGCGGCGGCATCGCACCCTGCTGACGGTCGTGATCGAAAAATTCGCCGTCATCGTCGATCGGAGGACCGCCGGGAATCGCAGCCGGCGGCACCGGATATGGCGGCGCATAGCGAGGTTCGGCATAACCGCGCGGTGGCGGACCGAACCGGCCGCGGCCGACGGGCTGCACCGCCAGCACGTGGCCGTCGCGCGCATCCAGCACGACATTGACGTCGCGTCCGTAACGGTCGATCGCGGCGACCACATAGCGGCCACGCATCCAGGCGGGCCGGCCGACCGGCCGCATGCCCATCGAGGCGACGATGGTGTTGACCTCATAGGCCGGCAGCAGATCGGCCGCGAAAGGCTGCGCCTTCGCAGGCAAAGCGGCCAGCACAGCTCCAAAAGCCGCAAGAACGAATACGCGTTTCACGTCACCCCTCCGGGGGAAGCAGGATCGGTCCCCGGCGATCAACGTGCTTTGCGATTGGGGCAGTGCTACGGCGGAATTTCAGCGTCTTTGAATCCGTCACCGATCATTTTGCGAGCGTGCTGGTGCAGGACGGGCAGGCCGGCCCGATGCGGTCAATACGCCACGGCAAAGCGTTCGCGCGAATGCTTGTGCTGTTCGAGTTCGTCGACCATCGCCACCGCATAATCCTCAAACGAGATTGTGCTCTTGCCGTTCGCGTCGGTCATGAACTGGTCCTTGCCGAGCCGGAATTTGCCGGTGCGCTGGCCGAAATCGATCAGTGCCGCGGGCGACAGGAACACCCAGTCCAGTTCCTTTTCCTGTCGCAGCCGGTCGAGGAAATCGGCGCCTTTCAACGCCTCGGCCTTGTAGGCCTCCGGAAATTGCGGCGTATCCACGAGACGCACGCCCGGCGCGACTTCGAGACTGCCGGCGCCGCCCATCACCGCATAGCGCTTCACGCCGGACTTGCGCACCGCCTCGATCAGAATGTCCGGGCCCGCATCGGTAAAATGCACCGCGCTGACCACGGCATCGTGGCCTTTCAGCAAGTCCGGGAAATCCGGTGCGTTCAGATCGCCGCGCGTCGGGGTCACGTTCGGCGCGGTCGCAATCTTGTCCGGGTTGCGCGCGATCGCCGTGACCTGATGGCCGCGTTGCGCAAGCTCGGCGACGATGCGCGATCCGCCACGCCCGGACGCGCCGATGACTGCCACTTTCATTCCGGTCTCCTGTGGACTATTGGTAACTGATTAATACCAGATGGCCCATTCGTCTGCTGGGGTAAAGAAGGCACTTCTCTGTACCCTGGTTACCCGGCGCTCACCGGCGGGGAGACAAGACCGCAACGAAGCAAGGCGGGAACCGCGCGATGAGGCCGCATGCCCGGCGAAGCCGAAAGGAGGAAGGTTGGTCATGAGACAGCAGGCGCAGGCAGAACGGCGCAAGCCGGACGTCTACCAGGCCACCTGCCCGACCCGCATCGTGCTCGACCGCATCGCCGACAAATGGACGGTGCTGGTGCTGATGCTGCTCGAGGAGAGGCCGGTCCGCTTCAACGCGCTGCGCAGACGGATCAACGGCATTTCGCAGAAAATGCTGTCGCAAACCCTGCGCCAACTCGAGCGCGACGGACTTGTCACCCGCACCGTGATTGCGACCGTGCCGGTCACGGTGGAATACGCCATCACCGATCTCGGCCGCACCCTCAGCGAGCGCGTCAAGACGCTCGCCGAATGGGCCGAACATCACATCGGCGAGGTGCAGCGGGCGCAGCAGCGCTACGACAAGCGCGCGCAGGATGCGCCTCAGCCCGCGCGCACCAGCGCAATGAACTGATCGATTTCCGCATCCACCGTCGCGAATGAGGTGACGAGCCGCACCAGCATCTGGCCGGGCCCGATGGCGACGTCGCCGCCGGCCAGCGTATTCGGCCGCACGTAATAGGCCGCGCCCGCGGCCCTGAGCTTTGCGTCCAGCGCCTGCGGCAAGAGCGCGAACACGATATTGGCCTCGACCGCCCACACAATCGGAACGCCGCAAGCCCGCAAGCCGTCCGCCAGCCGATCCGCCATTGCATTGGCGTGGCGGGCGAGGTTCAGCCAAGTGTCATCCGCGAGGTAGCCCTCGAACTGCGCCGCCAGGAACCGGTGCTTCGAGAGCAGGTGCCCGGCGCGCTTGCGCCGCTCGGCCATGAACGCGGCCCGCTTACGGTCGAAGAACACCACCGCTTCCGCCGCCATGGCCCCGCCCTTGGTGGCGCCGAACGAGAGCACATCGATGCCGGCTTTCCATGTCGCCTCTGCCGGCGACACATTCATCCGCGCAAGGGCATTGGCGAAACGTGCGCCGTCCATATGCACGGTCAGGCCATGCGCATGCGCGATCTTGGATAGCGCCGCGATCTCGTCGATGCGGTAAATCGTGCCGGCTTCGGTTGCCTGGGTGATCGACAGCGCCGCGGCATTGACCTGATGCGGCACATGACCGGAATAGCGCGCAATCGCGCGCTCCAGTGTCTCCGGCGACACTTTGCAGCCTGAACCGGGAAGTCCGATCAGCTTCAGCCCGGCGCCGAAGAATTCCGGCGCGCCGCATTCGTCGGTCTGGATATGCGCCTGTTCGTGGCAGAGCACCCCGCCCCAGGGCGGTGTCACATGGGCGAGCGAGAGCGCATTGGCCGCGGTCCCGGTCGTCACCAGAAAGACGGCGGCGTCACAGTCGAAGACCTCGCCGATCCGCGTTTCGACCGCCTGGGTCAGCGTATCGTTGCCATAGCCGAGCGTGAAGCGATCATTGGCCCGCGCCAGCGCGCTGATGATGCCGGGCGCGACGCCCGCGGTATTGTCGCTGGCAAAGTTCACCGGAAATTCCCGTTTGTTAACGCGGTCCCCGACCGCCGCCTTCGACGGATAGCAGAGCTGTCCGCGCCGGGAAGCCCAATGAGCAAAAATGGGTCAGCCGGAACAAAAGAATCCGCTTGTTAGGGAGCCCGTCCGCGGAAAGAATATCTTGGAAGAATGCCAAGAAGTCCCCGGCCCGCCTCTTGTCGGCTGCGGAAAAATTTGGCAAAGGTATGATTAGGACAGTATTACTGTCCCACTTTTGTGAAGTTGAGGCGGCGGGTTTTCGAGCCACCTGCCGACCGGGGGCGCACGGTGCGGCTCGGCATCGAAGCGCCCACCTCAAAGCAGTCCGTCTAGGACGCGCCGCAAGGCGGGTCCGGGCTGTTGCTCCGAGCACAAGATGCCACCGAACGCAGCGTCCGGCAGACCGGCGCAGCGACGGCGGCAGACACGCCGACGGATTGCCTTGCGACCGCTCAAGCAAATCCGAAGGAATGCAGCGAGGGACCGCACTCAGATGAGCCGGACGAACGATCGGGGAATGCAGCAGAAACGGAGCGTGTTGCGCGCGTCCGATTTTGCCGATTCCGCCGACCCGGGACTGCCGGAGGCGGCGGGCCTCTACGATCCCGCCCTCGACAAGGATTCCTGCGGCGTCGGCTTTATCGCCGACATCAAGGGGCGCAAGTCGCATCAGATCGTCGAAGACGCGCTGACGATCCTCGTCAATCTCGAACATCGCGGCGCGGTCGGCGCCGATCCGCGGGCCGGCGACGGCGCCGGAATCCTCGTGCAGATTCCGCATCCCTTCTTCGCCCGCAAGGCGAAGGAATGCGGTTTCACCTTGCCCGCGCCTGGCCATTATGCGGTCGGCTTCCTGTTTCTGCCGCGCGACCAGGAATGGCGTGACGAGATCCGCAAGACCTACGAAGAGGTCGCCGCCCAGGAAGGCCTGACAATTCTCGGCTGGCGCAGCGTGCCGACCGACAATTCGACGCTCGGGGAATCGGTCAAGCCGACCGAACCTGTGCATATGCAGGTCTTCATCGAGCGTCCCGCGCATATCAAGACCGAGCAGGATTTCGACCGGCGCCTCTACATCATGCGCAAGGCGATCTCGAACGCGATCTACCTGCGCAGAGAGCGGCGGTTGTCCGGCTATTACCCGGTGTCGCTGTCCTGCCGGACCGTGATCTACAAGGGCATGTTCCTCGCCGACCAGCTCGGCACCTATTATCCGGACCTGCATGAGCCGGATTTCGAGAGCGCGCTCGCGCTCGTGCATCAGCGCTTCTCGACCAACACCTTCCCGGCCTGGTCGCTGGCGCATCCCTACCGGATGATCGCGCATAACGGCGAGATCAACACGCTGCGCGGCAATGTGAACTGGATGGCGGCGCGGCAGGCCTCGGTCTCCTCGCCGCTGTTCGGCGACGATATCACCAAGCTGTGGCCGATCTCCTATGAGGGACAATCGGACACCGCCTGTTTCGACAACGCGCTCGAATTCCTGGTGATGGGCGGCTATCCGCTGTCGCAAGCCATGATGATGATGATTCCGGAGGCCTGGGCCGGCAATCCTCTCATGGATGAGGAGCGGCGCGCCTTCTACGAATACACCGCCGCGCTGATGGAGCCGTGGGACGGACCGGCGGCGATCGTGTTCACCGACGGCACCCAGATCGGCGCGACGCTGGATCGCAACGGCTTGCGGCCGGCGCGCTACTGCCTGACCCGCGACGACCGGATCGTCATGGCCTCCGAGATGGGGGTGCTGCCGATCCCGGAAAAGGACATCGTCAAAAAGTGGCGGCTGCAACCCGGCAAGATGCTGCTGGTCGACCTCAAGCAGGGCCGCCTCATCCCCGACGAGGAACTGAAGGCCGACATCGCGAAGTCACATCCCTACAAGGACTGGCTGCACGCGACCCAGATCGTGCTGGAAGAGCTGCCCGAATCCTCAGGCAAGTCCGCGATTTCCAACCTGTCGCTGCTCGACCGCCAGCAGGCCTTCGGCTACACCCAGGAAGACATCAAGATCCTGCTGGCGCCGATGGGCACGACCGGCGAGGAAGCCGTCGGCTCGATGGGCAACGACACGCCGATCTCGGCTTTGTCGAACAAGCCGAAGCTGCTCTACACGTATTTCAAGCAGAATTTCGCACAGGTCACCAATCCGCCGATCGATCCGATCCGCGAAGAAATCGTGATGAGCCTCGTCTCGATCATCGGGCCGCGGCCGAACCTGTTCGACATCGAGGGCACCTCGACCACCAAGCGCCTCGAGGTGCGCCAGCCGATCCTCACCGACAAGGATCTGGAGAAAATCCGCTCGATCGGCGACATCGAGGACAATCATTTCAAGGCGATCACACTCGACACCACCTTTGCGGCCGACCAGGGCGCCGCCGGCATGGCGCCGGCGCTCAAGGCGCTGAAGGCCGACGCCGAGAAGGCGGTTCGCGACGGCTACAACATCATCATCCTGTCGGACCGCAAGGTCAGCGCCGAGCGCGTGCCGATCCCGGCCCTGCTCGCCTGCGCCGCCGTGCATCATCATCTGATCCGTGAGGGTCTGCGCACCTCGGTCGGCCTCGTCGTCGAATCCGGCGAGCCCCGCGAAGTGCATCACTTCGCCTGTCTGGCCGGCTACGGCGCGGAAGCGATCAACCCCTATCTCGCGTTCGAAACCCTGATCGCGATGAAGGAGCAGTTGCCGCAGAAGCTCGACGACAAGGAAATCGTCAAGCGTTACATCAAGTCGCTCGGCAAGGGCCTGATGAAGGTGATGTCCAAGATGGGCATCTCCACCTATCAGTCCTATTGCGGGGCGCAGATTTTCGACGCGGTCGGTCTCAGTTCCGACTTCGTCGCGACCTATTTCACCGGCACGCATACCCGCATTGAGGGCGTCGGGCTCGATGAAGTCGCCGAGGAGACCGTACGGCGTCACCGCGACGCCTTCGGCGATTCGCCCATCTATCGCAACGCTCTGGATGTCGGCGGCGAATATGCCTATCGCGTGCGCGGCGAGGATCACGTCTGGACTGCGCAAACCGTCGCCAATCTGCAGCATGCGGTGCGCGGCAATTCCTATGAGCAATACCGGGCCTTCGCACGGGCCCTGAACGAGCAGTCGGAACGGCTTCTGACCATTCGCGGCCTGTTCCGCATCAAGAATGCGGAGGAGGACGGCCGCAAGCCCGTGCCGCTTGACGAGGTCGAGCCGGCCAAGGAGATCGTCAAGCGCTTCGCCACCGGCGCAATGTCGTTCGGCTCGATCTCGCGCGAGGCGCATACCACGCTCGCGATCGCCATGAATCGCATCGGCGGCAAGTCGAATACCGGCGAAGGCGGCGAGGAAGCCGACCGCTACAAGCCGATGCCGAATGGCGATTCGATGCGCTCGGCGATCAAGCAGGTGGCCTCGGGCCGGTTCGGCGTCACCACCGAATATCTCGTCAATTCAGACGTCATGCAGATCAAGATGGCGCAGGGGGCAAAGCCCGGCGAAGGCGGCCAGTTGCCCGGCCACAAGGTGGACCGCACCATCGCCAAGGTGCGCCACTCGACGCCGGGCGTCGGCCTGATCTCGCCGCCGCCGCATCACGACATCTATTCGATCGAAGACCTGGCGCAGCTGATTTACGACCTGAAGAACGTCAACCCTGCGGGCGACGTGTCGGTCAAGCTCGTCTCGGAAGTCGGCGTCGGCACCGTGGCCGCGGGCGTGTCCAAGGCGCGTTCCGACCATGTGACGATCGCGGGCTATGAGGGCGGCACCGGCGCCTCCCCGCTCACC
>NZ_JBKBVB010000061.1:0-26030 GCF_046289595.1 Pseudorhodoplanes sp. | reverse complement strand
CACATTGTGGCCGCAGCACGCCGAGATTACGGAAAGGAGCGCGTGACGTTTTCGCCTGTGCGCCTGCCCAGGCGTTTAAGCACGTGCCCAGGCCAGATTTCCGCCCTTCCCGCTCGCGCGCGCCGCGTGCATCGCCTCCCAGACCCGCGCCGGCGTCGCCGGCATGTCGATATGCTCAACGCCCATCGGCTTCAGCGCATCGAGGATGGCATTGATCACGGTCGGCGGCGCGCCGATGGTGCCCGACTCGCCGATGCCTTTGACGCCAAGCGGGTTGGTCTTGGACGGCACCTCCTCGAGATGCGTCTCGATCTCGGGGAACAGGTTGGCGCGCGGCATGCCGTAATCCATGAAGGTCGCCGACAGCATCTGCCCGGACTCCCTGTCATAGACAGCGTGCTCCAGCAGCGCCTGGCCGATGCCCTGCGCAATGCCGCCGTGGATCTGGCCGCGCACGATCATCGGATTGAGGACCACGCCGAGATCGTCAACCACGAAATAGCGATCGATCCGCACCTCTCCGGTTTCCGGATCGACCTCGACCTCGCAGACATGCGACCCGTTCGGATGGTTCGGCGGATTGGTCGACCAGGTGCCCTGCGCCTCAAGGCCGACGCCCATCTTCTCGGTGAGCGGTCCCATCGGCGCATAGAACGCCTTGGCCACTTCGGTCAGCGGGATGGTCTTGTCGGTGCCGACCACCCGGAACGCGCCGTCCTTGAATTCGAGATCGCCTTCGGCCGCCTCCATCAGCGCCGCCGCCATCGGCTTGGCCTTCTCGACGATCGCATCCGCCGCCACTTTCAGCGCGTTGCCGCCGACGAGGGAGGAGCGCGCCGCATAGGTGCCGCGGCCGAAGGGCACCGATGCGGTATCGCCCTGGATGTAGCGGATGGTCTCGAACGGCACGCCGAGCCATTCATGCACGAGCTGCGCGAACACGGTGGCATGCCCCTGTCCGTGCGAATGGGTGCCGGCGATGATCGACACCGAGCCCGACGGATCGAACCGCAGGTCCATGCGGTCGTTGAAGATGCCGCCCTGCTCGATATAGAAGGTCACGGCGCGGCCGCGCAGCTTGCCCTCGCTTTCCGACTTCTTCTTGCGCGCCTCGTAGCCCTTCCAGTCGCTGACATCGAGACACTTATCCATCACACGGTGGAATTGCCCGGAATCATAGACCCAGAAAGTGGGCGTGGTGTAGGGCAGCTTGCTCTCGGGAATGAGATTGCGGCGGCGGATTTCGTCGGACGGGATGCCGATCTCGCGCGCGGCCTGCTCGATCATCCGCTCGGTGAAATACGCCGCTTCGGGGCGACCGGCGCCGCGATAGGGGCCGACCGGCGAGGTGTTGGTGAGCAGGCCCTGCACCATCACATGCAGCGCCTGGATGTCATAGGCTTCCGGCGAGAACCGCAGCGCAAAGGCCGCGGGCACCAGGCCGGGACCGACGAAATAGGCGCCGACCTGATACAGCGCCTTCATCCGCAGGCCGAGAATCGTGCCGCTCTCGTCGAGCGCCATCTCGCCATACATCACCATCTCGCGGCCATGCCGGTCGGTGAGCAGGCTCTCGGTGCGGGTGGCGAGCCACTTCACCGGACGGCCGAGCTTCTTCGATGCCCATAGCGTGACGCAATCGTCCGGGAACGGGCTGCCCTTCAGACCGAAGCCGCCGCCGACATCCGGCGACACCACGCGGATCTGACTCTCCGCGCAATGGAAGATGTGCGACAGCTCCATGCGCACGCCGTGCGGATTCTGCGAGCAGGTGTAGAGCGTGTATTGGTCGTCAGCCTCGTTGTAGTCGCCGATCGCGACACGCGGCTCCATCGCATTCGGGGCGAGGCGATTGTGCTCGATGCGCGCGTTGACCACGTGCTTGGCCTTGGCGAAAGCCGCGTCGGTTGCCGCCTGATCGCCGAACATCAGGCCAAACGCCCAGTTGCCCTTCTCGTTGTTCTCCCAGACCTTCGGCGCGCCCTCCTTCACCGCATCCTCAAGATCGGTGACCGCCGGCAATTCCTCATACTCGACCTCAATCAGATCGGCGGCGTCGCGTGCCTGCATTGCCGTCTCGGCAACCACGAAGGCGACACGATCGCCGACAAAGCGCACCCGGTCGGAGCAGATCAGCGGCAGCCAGGTGCGAAAGCCGGCCGGCGCGCCGACCTCTTCCGGCATGGGATGCGCGGTCAATTCGCCGAGCTTGTCGGCCTTGGCGTCGGCGCCGGTCAGGACGAGGAGCACGCCCGGTGCGGCCTTCGCCTTCGAGACGTCGATTTTTTTGATGCGCGCATTCGCATAGGGAGAGCCGACGGCAACCATATGCGCCTGGTTCGGCAGGTTGATGTCGTCGACATACCGGCCCTTGCCGGTAAGAAAGCGCTGGTCCTCGACCCGCTTCACCGCCTGCCCGATGCCGAATTTAGCCATTCATTCCCCCGTATGGATTTGGAAGTGTTTGAAACAACGATAGCGGCAATTGCGCCGTCTCGACAATGGCTTATTCACGCCCCCCGGAGTGCGGGGTGGGACGACGATGGGCCGCTCGACGCGCGCGCTCCTGCCGATTAGGCTGCCGCAAAACGAATTCGGGGGGAACCGTCATGTCCGAGCCGCTCGCCGCCATTCTGCCCCGCGAAATGACCGAGCTGCGGCTGCGGCCGCTATTCCTGTTCGAGCTTGCGGTGAAACCCGCAAGCGTCATCGGCAAGACCCCAGGGGTCGACCGGCGTGTGGGTGAAATCACCGGCGGACGCTTCGAGGGCGAACGGCTGCGGGGCAAAATCCTGTCCGGCGGCAGCGACTGGCAGGCGGTGCGCGCCGATGGCGCCTGGATGCTGGACGTGCGCTGTGTGATGGAGACCGACGACGGCGCGCTGATCGGCATGACCTATCGCGGCATCCGGCACGGCCCGAAAGACGTACTCGACCGCATCGCCAAGGGCGAAGTGGTCAATCCGTCGCTTTATTACATGCGCGCGACCCCCTATTTCGAAACCGCGTCGGAGAAATACAATTTCCTCAATCTGATGGCCACGGTCGCCTACGGACATAGGCTCGCGACCGGCCCGGTCTACAGCGTGTTCCAAGTCCTCTAGCGAAGCCAAAAAACGAATGAATCCGATCCTGCATCTCATTGAAGACGTATTCAGCGACGGCGCCGACATGACGCTGCCGCCGTCGCCGCGCATGATGTTCGTCACCCATGGCGCGGTCAGCATCGCGGAACAATCGATCGGCGGCGGCGAAGCCTGGCACGGCGAGGATGAGGTAACAGTCACTGCCGGACCGGAAGGCGCAACATGCTGGCGCTTCGAATTGTCCGGATCGCTGATCGATCACGTCGTCGTCGCGCATGGCGTCGCTTCGCGCGTGAAGCTCGCCGCCCCGCTGGAATTTCTTCCCGCGGGCGACCTCCTGTTTCGCGGCGACAGCGTCGCCTTCCCGCCGGGCGGCACCGCCATGCTGCACCGGCACCAGGGGCCCGGCATTCGCTGCCTGATCGAGGGCGGCATCCGGATCGACACCCATGGCCGCTCGACGAGTTACGGGCCCGGCGGCGCGTGGTTCGAGTCCGGCCCCGAACCGGTTTTCGCGCAGGCCGCCGCCGACCGCCCGAGCCGCTTCATACGCGCCATGATCCTGCCGCAGAGCCTGCTTGGCAAAAGCTCGATCCAGTATGTCAACGAGGAAGACAAGGCGAAGCCGAAGTCGCAATCCTACAAGGTGTTCGCCGACATGCCGATCACAAGGCACCGCGGCGGCTGAGGCCAAGCCACCTCATTCCAAAGACGGGGCGCATTGTCGCGATCGCATCTCGACACGGCGGGCGGCTGCCGCTAAATAGCGCCGCCTTGGCGGCCAAGGACCGCTAACTGTCGGACGGTAAAGCGGAAATTCGCAACCCGCTCGGCGCCCCGATTGTAGAATTTCTTTCCTGCAAGGGCCCCATGCCAAGTAATTTATCCCGCCATCTGTCCAGTCTTGAGACAGAAGCTATCGTCATCCTGCGCGAAACCGCTTCGGCCTTCGAGCGCCCGGTGCTGATGTATTCGATCGGCAAGGATTCCAGCGTCCTCCTGCATCTGTGCCGCAAGGCCTTCCATCCGGCCAAAATTCCGTTCACCGCGCTGCATATCGATACCACCTGGAAGTTCCGGGACATGATCGCTCATCGCGAACGGATGAAGGCGGAACTCGACCTCAATCTGATCGTCCACACCAATCGCAAGGCGCTGGAAGACGGCGCGCATCCGGTCCGGTCGGGTTCGTCGGTCTGGACCCGGGAGATGAAGACCGTCGCGCTGCGCGAAGCGCTCGACATGTACAAATTCGACGCCGCCATCGGCGGGGCGCGGCGCGACGAAGAGCCGAGCCGCTCCAAGGAGCGCATCTTCTCCGTGCGCGGACCGAACCATTCCTGGGATCCGCGGCGGCAGCGCCCCGAACTCTGGCATCTCTACAATCCGCAGATCGCCGCGGACGAGACGATGCGGGTGTTCCCGCTCTCGAACTGGACCGAACTCGATGTGTGGGAATACATCCTCGCCGAGGATATCCCCGTGGTGCCGCTTTACTTCGCCAAGAAGCGACCGGTGGTCGAACGCGGCGGCAGCCTGATCATGATCGACGACCACCGGCTCGAATTGCTGCCGGGCGAGCAGCGCCGCGAAGTCGTGATCCGGTTCCGCTCGCTCGGCTGCTATCCGCTGTCGGCAGCGGTGCTGTCCGATGCCGCGAGCGTCGCCGACATCGTGGAGGAACTGCGCACGACGCGCCAATCCGAGCGCGCTGGACGCCTCATCGATGCCGACGAAGTCTCGTCCATGGAACGCAAGAAGCGCGAGGGTTATTTCTGATGCGCGCCCCCATTACTGAACGCGATCACCTGCGATTCCTCGCCTGCGGCGCCGTCGATGACGGCAAATCGACCCTGATCGGACGGCTGATGGCGGAAACCGGCTCGGTGCCGGACGACCTGATGGCAAACCTCGTGCACCTGTCGAAGAAATTCGGCACCACCGGCGGCGATCTCGACTATGCCCTCCTGCTCGACGGTCTCGAGGCCGAGCGCGAACAGGGCATCACCATCGACGTCGCCTATCGCTATTTCGGCACGCCGAAGCGCGCCTTCATCGTCGCCGACACACCGGGCCACGAGCAATATACGCGCAACATGGTGACCGGCGCCTCCAACGCCGAATTCGCCCTCCTCCTGGTCGACGCCAAAGCCGGGCTGACGCGGCAGACCCTGCGTCACAGCCGCATTCTGTCGCTGCTCGGGATCAAGCGCGTCCTGCTGGTCGTCAACAAGATGGACCTCGTCGATTGCCGTCAGGCGCCGTTCGACGCCATCCGCGACGAGTATCAGGTGTTCGCCGCGCAGCTTCAATTCGAGCATGTCGAGGCGATCCCGATCGTCGCCCGCGACGGCGACAATATCGTGCGCCGCAGCGAGCGCATGGCCTGGTATCAGGGCCCGACCGTGCTGCAGCATCTGGAGACCGTACCGATCTCCACCCATCAGCTCGAACAGCCCGCGCGCTTCCACGTGCAATCGGTGGTGCGCACGCAATCCGGCGGCCGCGGCTATGCCGGCTATATGTCGTCGGGCGTGTTCAATCGCGGCGATACCGTGCTGGTCGGCCGTTCGCACCGCAGCTCCACGATCAAGCATATCTATATCTATCCGGATACGGTCGAGAGCCTGGAGGCGGGACAGGCCGCGACCATCGAGCTTACTGATCAGGTCGACGTCTCGCGCGGCGACATTCTCGCGCCCGCCGATCACCCGCCGGACGTGGCGGACCAGTTCGCCGCGCACCTGGTCTGGCTGAACGAAAATCCGATGCTGCCCGGCCGCACCTATTCGCTGCGGATCGGCACCCACACTGTCGCGGCGACGGTGACGGCGCTGAAGCATGGCACCGATATCGAGACCGGCGAGCACGCTGCCGTGACGACGCTCGCCATCAACGATATCGGATTTTGCAACATCGCGACCACCGAGCCGATCGCCTTCGACGCCTATGCGAAAAACCGCGAGACCGGCGCCTTCATCCTGATCGACCGGCAGACCGGTGCGACCGCGGGCGCCGGCATGGTGGAATTCCCGCTCTATCGCGCCAGCAATCTGGTCAGGCAGAGCTACGAGATCGACAAGGCGTTCCGCGCCAAGATGAAAGGCCAACGCCCCGCAACTGTGTGGTTCACCGGACTGCCAAGCGCCGGCAAATCCACCATCCTCAACCTGGTCGAGCAGAAACTAAGCCGGCGCGGCGTCCATACCTACGCGCTCGATGGCGACAATATGCGGCTCGGGCTCAACCGCGATCTGGGCTTCACCGAGGCCGATCGCGTGGAGAATGTGCGGCGCGCGGGCGAAGTGGCGCGGCTGATGACCGATGCCGGGCTTGTGGTGCTCTGCGCGTTCGTGTCGCCGTTCCGCAACGAGCGGCAATCGGTGCGCGAGCGTCACGACCCGGGCGAATTCATCGAGGTGTTCGTCGATACGCCGCTTGCCGTCTGCGAACAGCGCGACCCCAAGGGGCTTTATGCCAAGGCGCGCGCCGGCAAGGCGTTCCATGTCACCGGCATCGATTCGCCCTACGAACCCCCCCTCGACCCCGAGGTGCGGCTGCGCACCGAAACCGGCACCCCGGACGAGATGGCCGAACAGGTGATTGCGCAACTGGTGCGGTTCGGCATTATCGCGCGCTGAGCCGGAACCATCGGCCCGGCCGGGCGTTGCCGGGGCCGCTGTAACTTTGGCCGGGAAGAATTGCGCCGTGAGCGTCGGATTGCTCGCCCTTCTCGACGACGTCGCGGCCATCGCCAAGGTGGCGGCCGCGCAGCTCGACGACGTGGCGGCGCAGGCGGCAAAGGCCGGCGCCAAGGCCGCGGGCGTCGTCATCGACGACGCCGCGGTGACGCCACGTTATATGATCGGATTTGCGGCGGTGCGCGAAATCCCGATCGTGCGCAAGATTGCGGTCGGCTCGCTCAAGAACAAGCTCTTGATCCTTTTGCCGGCCGCTCTGGCGCTGAGCTATTTCCTGCCCGCCGCGATCACGCCGCTCCTGATGATCGGCGGGGCCTATCTCACCTATGAAGGTGCGGAAAAGGTGCTCGAGGCGCTGCTGCCGCACCACGCCCATGCCCATGAGGCGGCGATCGGCTCGGTTGCGATCGATCCTCGGACCCTGGAGGACCAGAAGGTCGCCAGCGCCATCAAGACCGATTTCATCCTGTCGGCCGAGATCATGGCGATCGCGCTGGCGACGCTGCCGCAAGCCAACCTGGCGATGCAGGCTGCCGTTCTGGCGGTGGTCGGCGTCGGTATCACCGCCCTCGTTTACGGCGCGGTGGCGCTGATCGTCAAAGCCGACGACATCGGGCTGGTGCTGGCGGCAAACCGCAGCGCCTCGGTCTTGGGCGCGCTGAGCCGCAGCATCGGACGCGGCCTGGTCCGCGGGATGCCGTCATTCCTGGCAGCGCTGAGTGTCGTCGGCACCGCCGCCATGATCTGGGTCGGCGGCGGCATCGTCATCCATGGCATGGAGACGTTCGGACTGACCGCGATCGGGCACGCCGTTCATCATGCCGCGCACAGCGCCGCACAGGCCATCTCGTTCGCTCAGCCGGTGGTGGAATGGATCGTCGGCGCCGTCGGTGCCGGACTGTTCGGGCTGGCGCTCGGCGCGCTGCTGATCCCGGTGGCGAGCTATGTCATCGCGCCGGTCTGGTCATTGCTGAAGGCGCCGCTGCGGTCGCGCAAGCCATCCTGAAAAAGCTTTGCGCCCGCCGGACGGCGGGCGCATGGTCGTCGGTGCAGGTGCGCCGCCGGTTACGAGGGGTATTTCACCACGCAGCCATAGGCACGGGTATTGGTGGTCGAGACCGGCTTGCCGGCCTTCAGTTCGGTCAGCGCGTTGTCGACATAATTGGTCGCGCCCTGAATGTCGGCGGCACGCGCGGTCGGCTTGTCGTCAATCGCGCCGGCATAGGCGAGCGTGCCGTCCGGCTTGATGATGTACATATGCGGCGTCACCATCGCGCCATAGGCTTTCGCCACCTCCTGCTTCGGATCGAGCAGCACCGCGGTCGGCGCCGCCTTGCGGTCCGTGGTCAGGCTGTTGGCGCGTGCGGCATCGGCAAAGCCCTGCTCGCCGGGCGGCGAGGAAATCACCGACAGCCAGACCACGCCCTGTTCGGTCCACTTCTTCTGCAGCGCCTGCATGTTGCCGGCGTTGTAATGCTTGCGCACATAAGGGCAGCCGTCATTGGTCCATTCCAGCACCACGGTCTTGCCCTTGAAGTCGCCGAGACTGACGGTCTTGCCGTTGCTGTCGGTCGCGGTGAAGGCCGGCGCCGGCGCGCCCACTTTCGGTTCGGCATGCACGGCAGGCATGGCGATGAGCGAGATCGCAGCGGCGGCGATCGTCGTTGCGAAGACGCGTCGGTTCATGTCTTTGTCTCCCGTTGCGGTGTGGCGGTCAAAGCGACTGAATCGTCTCGAGCACGAGCGATTGTGTGAGGATTTGCGGCAAAACCACGGGCTCCTGGCCGCGGCGATAGAGCACATAGAGCGGAACACCGGACCGGCCGAAACGCTCCAAGAGGCGGGTGATTTCCGGATTGCGGTTGGTCCAATCGCCCTTGAGATAGGCGATATTCTTTCCCGCAAAGGCCTCGCGCACGGCCTCGCTCGACAAGGCGGTCCGCTCGTTGACGAGGCAGGTGATGCACCAGGCCGCGGTCATGTTGACGAAGACCGGCCGGCCCTCTGCGAGGAGCATCTCCAGCTTCGCTTGCGTGAAGGCCTCATAACCGGCCTCCGCGGCGGATGCCTGAGCGGTGGTCTGTGCGCCCTGGTCCGAGCGGAGCATCACCGCGATGACGGCGACGGCAATCAGCGCGGCGTTCGCCATGCCGCGGAAGGCGAGCGCGGAACGGCCGCTCTGCCCCTGCACCAGACCATAGGCCCAGGCGGCGAAGGCAATCAGCACGAGGCCCGCGAGTGCGGCGGCGAGTCCGGTGGGTCCAACCTGGAAGCTTAGCACCCAGATCAGCCAGGCCGCGGTGCCATAGAGCGGAAAGGCCAGGAATTGCTTCAGCGTCTCCATCCAGCGGCCGGGCCGCGGCAGCATCCGCTGTAGCCCGGGCACGAAAGCAAGCACGAGGAACGGCAATGCCAGCCCAAGGCCGAGACTGAGGAACACTGTCAGCCCGACGATCGCCGGCTGGGTCAGCGCATAGCCGATCGATGCGCCCATAAACGGCGCAGTGCAGGGCGTGGCGACCACGGTGGCCAGGGTGCCGGCGAAGAACGAGCCGGGCAGCCCGGTCCGCTGCAACAGCTTGCTGCCGCCGACCCGGGTCAGCGACGTGCCGATCGGCAGAATGCCCGACAGGCTCAAGCCGAACGCAAAGATCACGAAGGCGAGCGCCGCCACCACCGCAGGCGACTGCAACTGGAAGCCCCAGCCGATTTCGTCGCCGCCGGCACGCAGCGCATAAAGCGCCGCGGCCAGCACCGCGAAGCTTGCGAGAATGCCTGCGGTATAGGCGAGCCCGTGCATGCGAATGCGCGCCGCAGGCTCCTGCGCATGCCGGGTCAGATGCAGGATCTTGATCGACAGCACCGGGAACACGCAGGGCATCAGATTGAGGATGATGCCGGCGAGCAGCGCCAGCAGCGCGGCCTGGAGGAGCGAAATCCCCTGCGCTCCGATCGGCGACGGCGTGGCATTCACCGCAAAGGCATGCCGTACGGCGTTGCCGCCGATGTCCTCTTCCACCACCAGGACGCCGTCGAGCTGATTGGGCGCCGACTGCGCAATCTGGCCGCGCTCGATCGCAAGCTGCGCCCCCTCGCCCACAGCGACAAGGGTTTGCGGCGCGGAGTTGACGATCAGCGTATTGTCATAGGGAAAGAAGGTAACGGAGCGGACATTGTCGCGTTTCAGATCGGCCTTCGGCAACGACAGCGTGATGGTCTTGGGATCGGCGGCGAAGGTCGCGGTCCAGGGCGACGGCTGCGGCAGCTGGCTGCGCGCTGTGTCGAACAGCTTGCCATTGGCGCCGGGCGATGCGCCGCCCGATAAAGCAACCGGCAGCGCAAGCGATACGCGATCTTCTCCCGGAATGCATTCCTTCTCGCAGACAAGGAAGGCGACCTCCGCGTTCAGAGTGACGGTGTCGCCCGGCTTCAGATCGGCGGGCGGCGTGATGCGCGCCAGCAGAACCGCTTCGCCCTCATAGCCGAAGCTTGTCACCGGACCGAGCCGGATGATCTCGGGTGCGGGCCATTCCAGCCCCGAGGCCGTAAAGCCTTCGGGCAGCTTCCAGTCGACCGTGGTCGGCTCCCCGGAATCGCCTGGGTTGCGCCAATAGGTGTGCCAATGCTCCTTCATGGTCAGGCGGATGCCGACCTGGAACGGCTCGCCCGGAACAATGGAATCGGGTTCGGCCAGCAATTCGACCTTGACGAGATCGGAGGTGTCCTGGGCGCGCGCCGGGGCAACAATAAGCGCCAGCGCCGCCACGACGGCAAGCGCAACAGTCAAGCGACAGAACGATGACAGAAACCCGCTTTTCATGATTCCCGGCAGCCTATCACCGGCCCGCATTGGCGGGCGATGCGACCATCGGCTGCGACACCTCTTCCAGGCCGCGCCCTTCCGGAATATCGCGGATCCCTCTGGCGAGAATAAGGGTGATCACGGCGCCCAGTGTGCTCACGATAGCCATAAGTGCCAAAACCCCGGCGACCCCGGCAAATTCCTTGATCTGCGGCAGCACAAAGATCCCAAATGTCGCACCCGCCTTGGCCGCCGCCGCGGCAAAACCGCTGGCGGAGGCGCGCACCGCCGTCGGGAACAATTCCGGCGCCATGGTGAAGGTGGTCGCGTTCGGCCCCGCATTCATTGCGAGGTTGAACAGGATGAACCCGGCAAAGACCGGTACGACATGCGCGCTTGCACCACCGCCGGAAAGCACGGCCGTGAGCAGGATCAGCATGCCGAACGTCATGCCGAAAAATCCGGCGACCTGCATATGCAGCCGGCCGAAGCGCGGCACCGCCCACACCCCAATCAGGAATCCGATCAGCAGAAACAGGTCGATTGCGGCGCTGCCCTGCGCCGCCGTGAAGTCAGCCGCAACCGGATCGCGCGGCTTTGCGCCGAGATGCAGTGCCGCGAGGATGACGGGCGTGAACAGCCCGACGCCGTAGGTTGCGATGTCCATCAGGAACCAGGGCAGCGACACCAGAGCCGTGCGCCTTCGATACGGCTGCGAGAACAGCACCGCCATGCCGCGCTCACTTGAAGGCGGCGGTTCGCTCGGATGCTCGATCGGAATTCGGGTCAGGCCGGTCACGACATCCGCAGCCTTGCCGATATGCCCGTGATCGAGCAGCCAGCGCGGACTTTCCGGCAGCCACATCCGGCCGAGCATGAAAGCAAACGCGCCGGCACCGGTCGCACCCACGATGAACCGCCAATCGATGGTCTGGTCTTCCAGGCGCAGCAGCGTGAGCGCCACGGCCGCGGCAATCAGCATGCCGACCGATTGCAGCGCGATGGTCGCGACCATCATGCGGCTCCGCTCGCGCTTGGGCATGGTTTCGGAGACATAGGAGGCGCTGACCGGAAAATCGATGCCGATGCCGATGCCGATCAGGAACTGGCCGAACAGTACGGCCAGCGCATTCTCCGCTGCGCCGCTGAACACCGCGCCGGTGGCAAGGATCGCCATGTCGATAATGAGCAGCGGCTTGCGCCCGAAGCGGTCTGCGGCCGCTCCGCCAAACGCCGCGCCGACGGCCGCGCCGAGCACGAGTGCGGCGCCGATCACGCCGACCATCAGCGCACTCAGTTCGAAGCGCGTGGTGAGCAGCGGCATCGCCACGCCGAGCGAGAAGATCGAAAAGCCGTCGAGTAGCGTGCCGCCGCTCGCCAAGAGCCAGATGGCATATTGGCGCGCGCCCATCGGCGCCTGGTCGAGGACCGTAAAGTGAGGCGCCGGCGCGCTGCCCTGAGCCGGCATCGCCGCTAGCTCTTCTTCTTGGCGGCCTTGGCCTTGCCTGACTTCACCGTCTTGGCCTTTCCGCCCTCAGCCTGTGCAGCCGAATGATAGAGCTTGCGGATCTGCGCGAGGTCGACACCCGGCTTCGGCAGTTCCAGCCGCATGTCGTCCATTGTGTCCGCGATGATCTGCGAGACAGCGAGATTGCGAAACCATTTGTGGTTTGCCGGGATCACATACCACGGCGCATGCTTTTGCGAGCAGCGCGACAGCGCGTCCTCGAACGCATCGATATAGTCGTCCCAGAAATCGCGTTCCTTGTAGTCGGAATCGCTGATCTTCCATTGCCGCGCCGGATCGTCGAGCCGCTCCTTGAAGCGGGCAAGCTGCTCGTCCTTGGAGATATAGAGAAAAAACTTGAGGATGGTCGTGTTGTTGTCCTTGTGGAGCAGCCTCTCCCAATCGTTGATAAAATCGTAGCGCGCCTTCCAGACCGGTTTAGGCACCAGCTTGTGCACACGCGCGACCAGCACATCCTCGTAATGCGAGCGGTTGAAAACCGCGACCTCGCCCTTCCCCGGCGCATGCGGATGCACCCGCCAGAGGAAATCGTGGTCTTTCTCCGCAGGGGTGGGCTGCTTGAACCCCTGCACCTTCACGCCCTGCGGGTCCATGGCGCTGATGACATGCCAGCAGGTGCCGTCCTTGCCGGCGCCGTCGATGCCCTGAAGGACGATCAGCAGCGCATGATTGCGGTCGCCATAGAACAGCCGCTGCATGTCGGTCAGCTTCTGCCGGTACCGGTCGAGATGCTTCGCCGCCTCCTGCGCCGACGTGATGCCGCCATGATAGCCGGGATCGATATCCTTGAGACGAAACGTCTTGCCCGGCGGGACCAGCAATGTCTTCCTGAAATCCATTCCGTTCTCCAGCCGGTCAGCCCGCAATCGGATCTGCGAGCGCGCGCATCTGAGCCGCGTTACGCTCGAACCTGCGGACATACACGAGCTTAACGAGGTCGATCACCACCATCCAGACGAGGCAATAGGCCCAGACCGCGGCGATCGCGCCCCAGGACAACGCCGGCATCAGAAGGCCGAAGCCGCAGATAACAATCGCCGCGACCTGGGTCGCCACGATCGCGAAGAACAGCGGCGCGCTCGGATAGGGCGGGAAGAACACCGAATGCCGCGTGCGCACCACAAAAAGGAGCAGATGCCCGCCGACCGCGAGCTGCAGGAACATCATGGTCTTGAGGCTGTCGGCATCGAGCGAGATCGTTGCCGTCAGCGATGCATCCGCAATCCAGTGCAGCCCGATCAAGAGGAGACCGAGGCTTTCCGCGAACGAGAACAGCCCCATCAGGCCGGCAAACATCAGCACATGATGCATGTCCCAGCGCTCTGGTTTGGGCGAAGGCGTGACATTGTCGTAGGCGATGGTCATGATCGGGATGTCGTCGAGCAGGGCCAGCACCACGATCATCACCGCGGTCAGCGGCTGAAACTCGAAGAACACCACCGACGCCACGACCAGCAGCATGATGTCGAGCGTCATCGCGATGCGGTAATGCACATAGCTCAGGATGCGCTGGAAAAGCGCCGCTCATCATCCCTGAACACGCAACGCATAGACCATCTTTACAAGGATCCGCATTTCGACTCGACCGAGTTTTTCCTGCATTACGGCGACCTAACGGATGCCACCAATCTGATTCGCCTCATTCAGGAGACGAAGCCGGACGAGATTTACAATCTTGCGGCACAGAGCCATGTCCAGGTCTCTTTCGACACGCCTGAATACACGGCCAATGTCGACGCGCTGGGCCCGTTACGGCTGCTGGAAGCAATCCGCATTCTCAATATGTGCGAGCGTGTGCGGTACTATCAAGCATCCACCTCCGAACTTTACGGCAACAGACCGGCTCCTCAGGACGAAGATACGCCTTTCGCGCCTTGCAGCCCTTACGCGGCAGCGAAGCTCTATGCATATTGGGCAACTGTCAATTACCGAAATGCGTACGGCATGTTCGCGAGCAACGGAATTCTGTTCAATCACGAAAGCCCAATTCGCGGAGAGACCTTTGTCACGCGCAAGATTACGCGTGCAGTTGCTGCTATCCATGCAGGTCAGCAGGACAGGCTGTATTTGGGCAACCTCGATGCCAGACGTGACTGGGGGCATGCGCGCGACTATGTCGAAGGTATGTGGTCGATATTGCAACACAGCACGCCGGATGACTTCGTGCTTGCGACCGGAGTCTCGCATTCGGTGCGCGAGTTCGCTGAAATCGCTTTTTCATTCATCGGACGAGAACTTGTCTGGCAGGGGACCGGGGTCGATGAAATAGGCATCGATGCAAGGTCCGGCGCCGTTCTTGTGGCGATCGACCCGCGCTATTTCCGGCCGACCGAGGTTCCACACCTGCTTGGGAATCCTGAAAAGGCAAGACGGACGCTGGGCTGGCGGCATCGTGTCACCTTCCATCAATTGGTCGAAGAGATGGTCGAGCATGACTTGCGGACCGTCGCAGCCCAAGGTGCCGCGTAACAGCTGCAGCCTGACCCGGCTCTGAAGACACCGAGTTAGGTGGTTAGGGGAGACCTGACGGTGGTGATGGAGAGCTTCTTCCCGTTCGCTAATAACCTAGCGCACTGACGGCAAGACCTGCAGCCCTACACGAGGTTAGCGCCGACGACTTCGGCGAGATCAAGCGCTTCGACAATCCGAAACTCGGGCACTCGACGATTGGATATCCGAGCCCGATGGCGTTCGAGCAGAACGACGGCTTGGCTTAGGTGTTGTGTTAACGAAGCCGCGCGACGGCCACTTCCGGCTGTTGGTTTGACCGCAGTAACACTTATCAAGCAAGCGTCGTCAGGCTCGTGACGCGCCTATAATCGTCCTCGATGCGGACGATATCGTCCTCGCCGAGATAGCTGCCGGTCTGCACCTCGATCAGTTCCAGATCGATCATGCCGGGATTTTCCAGCCGGTGCGGCGTTCCCATCGGGATATAGATCGACTGGTTCTCGTGCAGCGTCTTGACCTCGTCGCCGATCGTCACACGCGCAGTGCCGCGCACCACGATCCAGTGCTCGGCGCGGTGGTGATGATATTGCAACGAGAGCCGGCCGCCGCGCTTTACCACGATCCGCTTCACCTGATAGCGGTCGCCATGATCGAGCGACTGGTAATTGCCCCACGGCCGGTGCACGCGCAGGTGATCGACCGTGACGGCCGGCGCCACCTCTTTCAGCCGGCCGACCAGGCGCTTCATCTCGGCGGTATTCTTCCGGTCGGCGATCAGCACGGCGTCTTCGCTCGCGACCACGACGAGATCGCGCACGCCGAACAAGGCCACCAGCGGTTTCTCCGACGCAGCAAAGGAATTCTGCGTATCGACAAACACGGCATGCCCCTGCCCGGCATTGCCGTCGGCATCATGCGGGGTCAATTCCCAGACCGCGTGCCATGAGCCGACATCGGACCAGCCATAGGATACCGGGATGACCGCGGCGCGCCTGGTCTTTTCCATCACCGCATAATCGATCGAAGTCGCCTTGGCTCTGGCAAAGCCGTCCTGCGCGATGGTGACGAAACCGAGATCGCTGCCGGCCGTCTCGATCGCCTGCTGTGTGGCCGCCACCGTGTCCGGCTCGAAGGCGGCATATTCGCCGAGCAGATCGCCGGCCCTGAAAATGAAATTGCCGGAATTCCACAAATAGCCTTCTGCAATATAGCGCTTCGCCGTCTCGGCGTCCGGCTTCTCGACGAATTGCTCGACCGCGAACACACCGCCCTCGATCTGCGCGCCGGGGCGGATATAGCCATATTCGGTCGCGGGCCGGTCCGGCTTCACGCCGAAGGTCACGATGCGCCCGCCCTGCGCCGCCGTACCCGCGGCATGGCAGGCGGTGGCAAACGCTGCCTCGTCTGCAACCACATGGTCCGCGGCCAGCGCCAACATCACCGGATCGCCGTCGCGCTTCTGGCCGAACACCGCTCCAGCCGCAATTGCGGGTCCGGAATCGCGGCGCAAAGGCTCGAGCAGGATATCGGCCTCGATGCCGATATCGCCAAGCTGCTCGCTAACGATGAATCGATATTGCGCATTGGTGATCACGATCGGCCGGGCGAAAACCGCCGGGTCCGAGACCCGCAGCATCGTCTCCTGGAAGGTCGAACGCGCACCGAAAAGCGGCAGAAACTGCTTCGGCCGACCCTCGCGCGAGGACGGCCACAGCCGCGTGCCCGCACCGCCGCACATGACGAGGGGGACAATTCCTAACTGATCTCTTGAACTCATCGAAGAACAGATACCAAGCGAACTCGAAGCCACCAAAAATTCAATATTCAATAACCGCTCTGCAAAAGCAATAGAGTACCGCATCTCAGCGCGTGATGCAGAGCGGCAGCGTTACAATTCTAGCGTTGGCTCACCTGTGAGGCTGCCACGGCTCGCGCCTTGACGCTTGCCCTCCGCGCGATAAACCCGTCTAAAGTCCAATCGAAGTCGACGGTTGTCGCCAGTCCCAATGGCCCTCCTGGCGTCATCCTTCGTTGCCGCCTTTGGTTTCCATCACTCTAGCGACTGCATCACTGACGTCGGCAGCCGACCCAGCATTTTCGCCAAGAATGGAGTTGCGCCAAAGCTCTTTGGCGATCGGAAGCGGGTCGATTTCCATATCGATCCACCATGCAATCTCGTTGCCCGATTGGTGCAACTGGCGATGATGGATCCTGCAGAGCGGGACTGTGTATTCGTCGCTCACCTTCCGCGACATCGCACGAGGTTGCGTGAACTGAAGGTGATGCGCATCGGAGGGCGTTCGGCTGCAAATCAAGCAAGGCTCGTTCGCAACCCTTCGGAGGTGTGCAGCGTTGCGCCGCCGCACCTCTCTGGGGATCATCAAACCGACCGTGCCGTCTTCAGCATTGCGCTCTTCAGGGCCACGCTCCTGGTCCGGCGGCTGCAAACCCACCGGGGCATCGATTGCTGTGGTCGTGGTCGCCTCGGTTTGAGCGTAATCTTCAACACCAGATGTGGACTGCAGTTCGATGCGGGCCTCATTGGCCAGAAGGGTCGTCGCGTGAGACGGATTTGGCCAGGGCTGTGGAACCACAGAATACCGGCCATTCGCCCCCCTCTCTTGTCGCGTTCGGCGGCGCGCGTGATTGGGGATCCCTGCAGTTCGCGCCGCGCTTCGCTTGTTGTCGGCATAGAGTGCCAAGCCAAAGGGCTTTCCAAATGTCGCCAAGGCTCTTTTGGTCGCGTCAGTTTCCGAGGTCTTGATTGCTTTCTCGTGCGCCTCGCTGAGTGAATCGGCCACCCCCTCCCCTGTCCCGTACGCTTCCCGGACGACACAACGTTGGTCCGCCTGGACCGACACTCGCACCTTGGTGACATATACCGCAGTGAACACGCCCCGGGCCTCGCGCGCAGTCACACATCGGCTTTCGATGGTTTCCCGATTCCAGCCATCGAAGCCAAAGATTCGATTGGCTTCCGAGATCGCATACCATCCCTCGATGTAAGTAAGCTCCCGTCCATCAGCGAGCTGTCTGACCCGGATGAAGCTGTCCTTGATGTTCTTGCCAAGGGCCCGTGTCTGCCTTGCCGAAAAGCCGGTCATTTCGTCCTCACACTCAATACTACTTCGGGTTTGCTCAACTGTACGCCTTCGACCGCGATTCCGGTCTTGAGGTCTTTCAGCAGTTGTTGTTTGTCGAGCTTGGGAGCGCTGGGACGCCAATACGGTGCCGGTATCCGCTGCTCGTCCAAAATTACCACGGACGGGTTGCCCTCGCGCAGCGAGATCGTCAGGTCGACAGCCGTTACCCGTTGCACGCCAGCCTTGACCATCGCCTCGCGGGCGAGGATGCGACGCTTGTCCGCGCGGTCGTAGAGCCGGCACAGCCGCTCGTTCATTTCCGTAATGCGGCCTTTGAGTCCATCGGCCATGGCCTCGTCACATAATGCCGAGCGCACGACCGCAGCGATGATGTCGTGAAGGTCGGTCAACCCCTCTAGGGTGTCGGCCAAAGTGCGTTCATCGATCGTCGGATCCTCAGACAGCAGTTGCTCTCGAAGAAATTGGTAAATGTGCATTTGAGACATTATGTTGCTGCGAATCGCGACTGTGTGGGTTTGTAACGCCGCATCTCGGCGGGCCGTGCTCATAAGCGGTCTCCTTCTGAATGTATTTTCGATACTTTTAGTATCGCTTTAGAGAAGGCCATGTCAATACTAAAAGTATCAATAAGGCAATTGAAGGCTGCCAGAGCCCTATTGGGTTGGTCCCAAGAGGATCTCGCAAAAATTGCCGGTGTTTCGCTACCGACGGTCAAGCGTCTCGAATCAGCCGACGGACTGCTCGGAGGACGCGATGACACGATTGACAAGTTGAGGACGGCAATCGAGAACGCCGGAATTGAATTTCTTCATGATAAAGGCGGCATCGGAGTTCGCTTCGCGCCGAAGAAATAGAAAACGCCACCACGTTAGCTCAATTAAGATGGCAGTTCTCGGCCGTTGATTAACAACCATGGCCTTTTTTGCTAAGCACCATGAGTCCTTGTGAAGGAATTTAAAGGTGGCATTCTCGTTGATTAGAACTTTTGAATGGCGGGCGGGAGAAGTACATCTGGCGCAAACTAGGAACCGCCAATGAAACGAACAGGGATCTCTGCAAACCGCAAGAGCGAGCCGGCGGGCCCGGCGCAGCCGGATATCGACCGGCTTTTGGGGGCGCCGCCCCTCTTCAAGGGAGAGGACCGAAAAGCGTACCATGCCTTGCAGGATCAGGTCCGGAACCTGGTCAAGCCAGTCGATTTAATCGAGCAATTCTGGATCCGCGATGTCGTCGACTTGATATGGGAGATAGGCCGACTGCGTCGCCTCAAGGCCAAGCTGATGAGCGCGTCGGCCCACAAAGGTCTGCACGAGATCCTCAAGCCGATCACTGGATATGACGCAGACGATCTTGTTGAGGGATGGGCTGCTGGCGATCGGACCGTCGTAAAGAAAGTTAATGGTCTGCTCGCCAAGGCGCAGATCGATACGGAAGCCATCATGGCGCAAACCCTCTTGGTCGAGATCGACCCGATCGAGCGGATTGAACGGATGATCGCGGGCGCAGAGTCACGCCTGAGCGCCGTACTGCGCGAGATCGATCGCCGTCGCGATCAGGTTGCAGCGCGCCTGCGTCACGCCGTGGCGGCGATTGAAGATGCTGAGTTTCAGGAGGTTTCAGATCGAGTCAACGGAAGAACATCATGACCAGCGCCGCGCGCATTGCGGCCAACAAGGCCAATGCTCGCCGCAGCACCGGCCCAAAGACCCCAGCAGGGAAGATGCGATCCGCCAAGAATGCCCTGCGGCATGGATTGTCGCTGCCGATCGCGCAAGATCCGAACTTAAGCGCAGAGGCTGAGACCTTGGCAAAGGCGATCGTGGGCGACGGTGCCAGTTCCGAGCAACTCGACGCAGCACGCCAGATCGCCGAAGCGCAAATCGATCTGATGCGGGTGCGCGCCGCTCGATTCGCCGCCTTGAGTGCGGGCATCGACAATCCGGATTATGAGCCGCGTAAAGCGTTCCACGCCCGTATCTCTCGCATCAATAAGCTGTTGCTCGCGATGCTGAAAGAGCCATCGGAAGACAATGTATCAACCGTCCTTGACATGAAGCCAGTCACCGTTGCCGATCTCGTCGCTGAGGCAATGACAAACTGTGACAACGGGCCATCAGCAATGGACGTGTTCCAGAAGAGATGGCTCTTGCGGCGGAAACTGCCCAAACTGGCGCGCACGCTTGAGGTGATGCGAGAACTCGCCGGAACGCTCGCTCGGCTTGACCGGTACGAGCGGCGCGCATTGTCCCGGCGCAAATTCGCGGTCCGACGGTTCGATGATTTGACTCCGGCTTCCGACCGAATGTAGCCCGTTTTCACCCGTGAGGCCGGGACAAAAGGCGCCTCTATCGACGGGATCATGATCGTCCTCCGGATTGCAGCCAACGTCATAAATCGGTGACGTAAAACCCGCTTTACTCGCAACAGTCTAACCCGGTGCTGAAGCGTTGGAAGATCGAAGCCTATTATTTTTCGTCAACGAACAGAGTTTGTTTTTGGCCTCACGGGACATAGCGCCGGATCTCGTCGAACTCTCACGAAGGAATAGGTCTATATTCCTTTATGGAATAGCCGCTTTGTTTAAATTCGGCAGAACAAAGCCAGTTTCACGTTGATTTTCAACGCTTGCCCGTCGCGCGCCCGTCTCAGAGCGGGCGATCTCTCAGTTGCGAGCCGCGCTGGAGCGAGCTGGGGTGAGTTTCATCGACGACGGCAAGTTCATTGTGACCTGCCACTGAACTTTCATCCAGCGGCGGTTAGAGTCTCGGCCAATGTTACGCCCTTCGGCGCGTTGAGTGTACCGGCATAGTCAGCCGGTGTTTTGTAACCCAGCGAGGAGTGCGTGTCATTGGGCGTTGAATACTCCCCGATTGTGGGCATCGAAAATTCCCTAGCTGGCATGGCTGCCTGAAGGGGCCGGGGCGCGAAGGCTCCATATACCGCAGCGCCACGGCCCCTTCAGGCGTGAGGCGCCGATCCTTGTCGTCCGGACTGATTCGGGCGGGGACGGCGCGGATGATCCAGCTTGGAGACCTCATCGTGATTTTGGACCTTCACCAGCAAGGTTTGTCGATCAGCGCGATCGCGCGCCGCACCGGCCGCGATCCGAAAACCATCCGCAAATACATCGAGCGCGGGCTGGAGCCGCCGGCTTACGGTCTGCGGCAGGTGGGCCGTCCCTCGAAGCTCGCGCCCTATCTCGACTATCTTCGCGGGCGCGTCGAGGCATTCCCAGAACTCAGTGCCGTCCGACTGAACCGGGAGATCCGCGAGCGCGGATATATCGGGGCCTATACGGCGGTGAAACGGTTCGTGGCGGCGATCCGTCCCGAGAGTTTGCCGAAACCGTTCGAAGTTCGTTTCGAGACGCCGGCCGGCCAGCAGGCGCAGGTCGATTTTGCGCGATTTGTCGTCACCTTCAGCGACGAGCCTGGGATTGTGCGGATTGTCTGGCTGTTCTCGTTCGTGCTCGGCCACTCGCGCTACATCTTTGCGCGCTTCGTCATGCATCAGGACCTGCAGACTCTGTTGCGCTGCCACATGCAGGCATTCGCGGCGATCGGCGGGGTGCCGATCGAAATTCTCTACGACCGTATGAAGACGGCAGTGACCGGCGAGGACGGTGCCGGCCATATTGTCTACAATCGCTCGCTGCTGGCGCTGGCGCAGCACTACGGCTTCCTCCCGAAAGCCTGCCGGCCCTACCGCGCCAAGACCAAGGGCAAAGTCGAGCGGCCGTTCAGCTACATCCGGCAGGACTTCTTCCTGGCCCGGAACTTCCGGAATCTGGACGATCTCAACACTCAGCTCGACGACTGGCTGGTGACCGTCGCCAATGCACGGGTGCATGGCACCACGCAAAAGGTGGTGTCCGAAGCCTTCACAGCCGAGCAGCCGGAGCTTCAGAGGCTTCCGGCTACGCCCTTCGACACCCTGCTCAAGCTCGAACGGCGCGTCAGCCACGATGGCCTGGTCTCGGTGGCAATTATTACTCCGTCCCCGACCGCACACGCAGGATCGTCGAGGTTCACCAACTGCCGGACTCAATCCGCATTCTCGACCAGGGCCGGCTGGTCGCGGTCCATCCCGTGCTCGAAGGGCGCCGCAGAACCCGTGTCGTACCGGAACACAGACAGGGCGCCGCGCGCGCTCGAACAATGTCTGCGTTCAGTCGTGCGACCGATCATGGTGCTGTGCTCGGGCGCCCTGGCGAGCATGTAGCGCGCCGCTCTTTGGATGTGTACCAGTCCATCGCCGCCCGCCTCGCAACCAGGGAGGGCCGGTGATGAACAGCCAAACCACGCTCGACAGCATCAAGAAGAGCCTGGTCGCCCTGAAGATGCCGCGGGCTCTCGAACTGCTTGATGCCACGCTGCGTCAGGTGGAACAGGGCGAGAGCAGTTGGGTCGAGGCGCTCGACCGGCTGCTGCTCGAGGAGCAGACCTTGCGCGACAACCGCCGCACCAGGACGGCTTTGCGCATGGCCCGTCTCTCCGCCATCAAGACGCTGGCTGGGTTCGACTTCGCCTTCCAGCCCTCGCTCGACCGCAATCGCATCCTGGCGCTGGCAGAGCTCAAGTTCATTGAACGCGCCGAAGTCGTGCATCTGCTCGGCCCGCCCGGCACCGGCAAAAGCCATCTCGCAACTGCGCTCGCTGTCGAGGCCGTAAAGGCCGGCAAGAGCGTCGCCTTCGCCACCCTCGCCGAAATCGTCACCTCCCTCGCCAAGGCCGAACGAGAAGGCACCTTGCGCGAGCGCATCCGCTTCCTGGCACGCGCCTCCCTCCTGGTCGTCGACGAAATCGGCTACCTGCCTGTCGTTCCCGGCGGCGGCAATCTGTTCTTCCAGCTGGTCAACGCTCGCTACGAAAAAGGCGCCATGATCCTCACCTCCAACCGCGGCTTCGCCGAGTGGGGCGAGGTCTTCGGCGATCAGGTCGTTGCCACCGCGCTGCTCGATCGCCTGCTGCACCACGCTGTCGTCATTCAGATCGAAGGCTCCAGCTATCGCATGCGACAGCACGCCGATCTCGTCCCCGAAACCGTCAGGCCGAGAACGATCGCCAACCCGCAGGCCGGGCCGAAACGGCGCGGTCGCCCGCCATTACGGAAACCTCAGGATCAACAATCCGGCTGATCACCGACGAAAAACTTCAACCGCCAACTAGGGAAAATTGGAAGCCCAGATTCACGGAAAGTTCGCCGCCCGTTGACAGCGATCGAGTGGAGAACAACATCAATCCGGTCGGTCGCATGATGTACGCCGGATCGACGACGATGTGCTGTGCGCACGCGATCTCCGAGCGGGGCACGCATGTGCTCGGCGCTCAGGCCGGGCCGCGGCGGCTCGAGGAAGTACTGCGGTCGGCCGGGCTCGCCTCAATTCGCACTGCTGCCACAACCCGCTTCAACCTCGTTATCGAGGCCCGGCGGTAGCCGCATCGAGTGTCCGTAAATGTTGCAGGGCTGGGACTTCCCACCCTGCACTATTCTTTTGGACATTTTGCGATCTGAAGAAAAAACACCGGCCATTGTAACAGCGCTACCAAAGCTCCGACCTTTCGCGGATGAACCGCGGGGCTCAGACCGCCATTAAAACACCTAACTCGGTGTCTTCGGAACCGGGTGCAGGCCACCCGGTTCCGAACACACTGGGTGAGGTGTTCTAATTACACCGAACCTGGCCAAGGGAGCGTCGTGCGGACTGCGTCGGATTGAGCGTTTGATTCGCCAGGCCCTCGAAGCATCGGCGCTTGCATCACCCGGAGCAGAGCTCTCACAGCGATCTCTCGCTTACGGTGATGCCTTCAATGTGCGCAGAATGCCTTCTGCGGACTCTGACTTTTTCGCGGCCGCGATTTTCCCAAAACGCTCGCTTAGCACCTTGTCCGTCAGATGCGGCCGTCGGCCCTGAAGCTCGGCCAAAAGGGCGCGCGCCTTCGGCAGATCGCCGGCCTGAGCGTGTGCGGCAATCAACGTCAGCATGGTTAAAGCTTGGCCCGGATTTAGAGCATGAGCACGGGTTAGTTCACTGATGGCGCGATCGTAATTTCCAAGTTCCAGTTCCGCGAACCCGGCAAAGCCAAGCCAATATGACATTGCTGGATCGCGAGGGCTAAGCCGCATTGCGTATTTGATGTGCTCAAAACCCTCCTGCGCTTTACCTTCACGAACCAAAAGGCGACCGATCTGTGCATGTGACGGTGCGTGGCTGGGATTTAATGCCACCGCCTGCTTAAAGTGACGCAGGGCGTCCGCGGTCCGGTTGCGCGCGACATCGACAAGTCCCATGAGCGAATGAATCGAACTAATGTTCGGATTGCGCACGAGTTCGGCGCTCAAGATAGCTTCGGCCTTTGCGAGATGCGACTGTGTATCGGGCGCAATGAGCTGAAGCGCCATCTGTGTATGGTAGGCCGCGCGGCCGAGCCGCGCAGAAACATGGTCTGGATTGATCTCGAGCGCCGCATTGAAGCTTGCGAGAGCATCTCCCAGAGCCGATGCTCCCTTTGTCCCCGCCCGATCGATCGCGGACCATCCCTGCAAGACAAGTTTCTCTAAGGTCAGATCACCTACCTGTTGCGGTGCGAGGTGAGACACTTCGATCTGCAGTTCGCGCCCCAGGCCGTAGACGACTTCCCCTAGTAGAGATCCCAGACCATCGCCGGGGCGTTCGTACCGTCCCGACCACACCATTGACTGTGTTTTTCCATCGATCAATTCAACGCTGATATACAATTTGCCATCGTGTTGCAGCGCGCTGCCCTCGACCAAGTAATCGACCTTGAGTTGATCGGCAATTTTCGCCGCCTCAAGATTTCTGTCCTTGTAAGTTGCGGCGGTCTGTCGCGAGATCACCCGAAACGTCGGTATGCGAGCCAGGACTGTCGTGAGATTATCAGTAACGATCTCAGCAATCGCAATGCCGCGATCGTCATCGGTCGCATAGCTTTTGAATGGCAGCACCGCGATAGGGATGAGACCGCGCTCCTTCGCGGTGCGCATCGCTTGCGGCGGAATCCACGAATCGTTGGCACGCTCCGTCTGGCGATTCGCTTCCGGCGTTTCTCTAAGTACTAAGGAGACGGTGTTGTGCGGTGTCAGCAACAACGCCAGCCCCCCGACTACAAGCAGCGCGAGTCCAGCCGCCATCGCCGTGCGGCCGCGTCGCTGCGGTACTCGTGAGAGTGCGGCAGGCGGAGCGGTTTGTATATCAATTTGAAATGACCCTGCGCCCCTGTCGTCCGACTCAGCCGCAATACCTTTCGCGGCCTCTAACAGTGCAGCCGTCTCAACCTCGAAGTCCGCATCATTCTTGCCTTTCCGGAGCGCTATCAGCGATTTCGCGCGGACGAAAGCTGCATCGTAGCCATGATGCCTCAGCTCCAACGATACAAGTCGGAGATGATTCGCTCGATCAGGGTCAATATCAGCCAACTGCTCCGCAGAACGGATCGCGTTCCGCACATCGCCGATCTGGTCAAAATGCAGCAACAGGTCAAGGAAGGTCCGTCGTGCACCGCTCTCGAGTTGCTGCCGCTCTGTCACGACCCATTTGTCGAAGGCTTCCGACACAGGCGGAAAGCGGTCCATAAATGGGGCCCATGTGATGTCCAGGCAGCCTTTCTGCGTCGCAGGATCCATGCTTTGGGCGAGCGACTGGAACAGCAACGCATCCACCGACCGGACATCGGCTTCAAGGTAAAGAGCCTGATCGGTAACCTTGAGCAGCTCTGCAGGCACATCGCGACGTAGCGTCAGGATCAATTGGCGCAAATTCTGGCGCGCCGGCGCCGCTGAGCGATCGCACCATAGCAGCGCGGCCAAATGCTGCCGGGAGATCGGCTGCCCAGCATGCATGGCCAGATAACACAGAAGACCGAGGCCCTTGTGCGTACCAACGCGCGCAAACCTACCCGTATCGTCGCGCAGCAGAGGCTCACCTGGTCTGAGCCCCGCTAACTCCTCCAAGAATAGGTAGAGTCCATCACCTCCGAAGGGGATGGACCATGAAGCCGAGCCGATTTACCGAAGAACAGATCATCGCAATCCTGCGTGAGCAGGAGGCCGGCGGGAAGACGGCCGATGTGTGCCGCCAGCACGGGATCAGCAGCGCCACCTTCTACAAATGGAAGGCCAAGTATGGCGGCCTGGAGGTCTCCGACGCCAAGCGGCTGAAGGCGCTGGAGGACGAGAACGCCAAGCTCAAGAAGCTGCTGGCTGAGGCGATGCTCGACAACGCCATGCTCAAGGACATCGCATCAAAAAAATGGTGACGCCCGCCGCGAGGCGAGAGGCCGTCGCTCATCTGCGGACCTCCTTCGAGGTGAGCGAACGGCGGGCGTGTGGGGTGCTCGG
>NZ_JBKBVB010000205.1:0-4016 GCF_046289595.1 Pseudorhodoplanes sp. | reverse complement strand
CAGGCGGCATTGCCGAAACGGTTGTCGCGCAGCTCCGGGATCATGCCGGCAAAGGCTTTGGCCACATGCTCCTGGTCCTCGGCGAGCACATTCGCAACGAACACGCCGTTCCTCAGGATGATCTCCAGCGCGCGGCTGTCGCGATGCACGCAGGCGATCACCGAAGGCGGCTCCATCGACAGCGAGCACAGCGTCGAAACCGTGACGCCGGCGCGCCCGCCAACGCCGTCCGTGGTCAGCACGGCGACGCCCGATGCGGTGCGCCGCATCGTGTCCCGGAACCGGTCGGCCAGCGCGTGCATCATGCCGTTACTTCTTTCCGCCGCCGTTGACGCGATCGGACAGGTCGGCGGCGCGCTTGACGAAGTCGAGGGGGCCGGAAAAGTCGAAGGAATTGTAGACCGCGGCGAGATGATTGAAGTGCGGCGCCTGCGCGAACTGGATGAAGGTCAGCCGGTGGCCGGCATAATCGGAGTTGAGCAGATCGCGCGCGAAAGCAAGCAGCTTGCGGCGGTCCTCGGCGTGCCAGTTGTCGTTCAGGGTATAGAACTTTTCGAGCCAGCTTCCGGAGCCCTGCGCCTTGAAGGCGGCCTCGTTCGGGGTGACGCAGATCTGGCCGCCGCACAATTCGCGCGCGATATGCATCATCTGCGGCAGGTTCGAGCAGGCGAAGACGCGGCCGGCATAGAGCATCGGCTGGTTCGGCATCAGGAGGTCGCCCGGGCTCTTCTGCGCAGCGGCGACAGCCGCCGTCAAATGCGCGTTGATACCCTCGCGGTAGCAGACCAGGTCGGCGAGCTTCTCGCGCACCGCCTGCATCTTGTCGAGGCCGGTCTGCTTGGCGTTCCACATCGCAGCGCCGATCATCATGTCGGCGACATAGAGAATGCGCAGCACGTAAGGGAACGCCGAATAGCGGTGCAGCGTGCCGCGAATATATTGCGCGGCCTTGGTGTGGCGGTAGAAGAACACGTCCTCCCAGGGGATCAGGACGTCGTCCAGCACCATCAGGAAGTCGACTTCATCGAATTTGTTGGCGAGCGGATAATCGGCGGCGCTGGTGCGGCCGGCAAAGCCCGAGCGCGCGATATGCTTCACGCCCTTCGCGCCCATCTTCACGATGCCGCCGACCGCATAGTCGGAGAGCTGCTCGTTGGTCCAGGCGCCGACGGTCGGCTTCAGGAAGGCCTGGTCGGCATAGCCCGATGCGGTCTCGTATTTCGCTCCGCGCACGATGATGCCGGCATCGGTCTCCCTGACCACATGCACCATCATGTCGGGGTCCTGATCCTGTGGCGCTTTGGAGCGGTCGCCCTTGGGATCGGTGTTCGCCGAGACATGGAACGGATCGTTCTGGATCACCGCCTGGATGTGATTGGCGATATTGTCGCCAAAGCGCGGATCGATCTCGTTGAGGACGTCGCGGCCGTCGAAGAGCGACCACATTTCGCCAACGGTCTCGTCGCCGACACGGGTGACGACGCCGCGAATTTCATTCATGACCGTGTCGCAGGCGTCGCGCTTGTCCTGCCAGTCCTTCTGTTCGCGCGGCAGGCGGTTGAAGATCGAATGCCGGCTGTTGTCCTCGACATAGGTGAGCACCGGCGCGTGCGTGTCCTCGTGCTGCATGTCGTACATGCGGGCGCGGATGTCGACGATCGGCTTCAGGGCCGGATGCGTGGTCGGATCCTTGACCCGTTCGCCGTCGATCCAGATTTCGCGGCCGTCCCGAAGACCGTCCCGATATTGCTCACCTGTCCGGATCATCGCCTGTCTCCGCGCCTTGATCTTTCTCAAAGATTGCGCAGCGCGGCTAAATCGGTAAAATACTTTATTCCGTCAAACTTCATCGGATTTTCCGATGAAGGGATTAGGCCCCATGAACCTGTCCCTGCGGCAATTGCGTTATGTGGTGGCGGCCGCCGATGCCGGCCATGTCACGGCGGCGGCCAAGCGCCTCAATGTGTCGCAGCCTTCGATTTCCAGTGCGATCGCCGAACTGGAGGCGGAAATCGGGGTGCCGCTGTTCATCCGGCACCATGCCCGGGGCGTCACGCTGACTCCGGTCGGCGAGCGCGTGGTCAACGAGGCGCGGCTTCTGCTCAAGCATGCGCAGGACTTCACGCAGAATGCGATCGACCTTGGTAACGCATTGAAAGGCGAGATCACCGTCGGCTGCTTCCTGACGCTGGCGATCCGCTTCATGCCGGGCCTGCTCGCCGGCTTCGCCCAGAAATATCCCGGCATCACCGTGACGCTACAGGAGGGCGACCAGGAAGAGACGATCGCCTCGATGCTGTCCGGCCGCATCGAGATCGCGCTCGCCTACAGCCTCGCGGTGCCAGATGACATCCATGCCGAGCCGCTGATCGACCTGCCGCCCTATGCGATCGTGGCGGCCCATCATCCTTTCGCAGGTAGAAAGTCGGTAAGTCTGCGTGAACTTGCTGACGAGCCCTTCATCCTGCTCGATCTGCCGCATTCGCGCGACTATTTCTTCGGGCTGTTCCGCGCCGCTGGTATAGAGCCGCGCATCGTCTTCAAATCGCGCTCGCAGGAATTGATTCGCGGCCTGGTCGCACATGGCCATGGCTTTGCCATCCAGAACGCCATTCCGGCGACGACCGTTGCCTATGACGGCAACCGCATCGCCGTGCTTGCTTTCGAGGAGGCGCTGCAGCCGACCCGCATCATGACGTTGCGCCTGAAGCATTATGCGACGCGTCCGGCGGTGCAGGCCTTTGAGACCTACGTCCACGAAGCCTTTTCGCCGGACGGCCTGTTTGCGCCGGGCTCAATAACCCCGCCGGGGGTCGACCTGGTGAAGCGGGGCAAGGCCTGAGCGCACCCGGCGGATGCTCTCGGCGACTTCGCGGGCGGCCGCTTCCGGCACGGTGATGCTGGCCAGATGCGGCGTGATCAGGACATTTTCCATCCCCCAGAATACATGCCCCTTCGGCAACGGCTCGACGGTGAACACGTCGAGCGTGGCTTCCGCGATGTGTCCCGTTTGCAGGGCCGCGATCAGCGCGGACTCGTCGACCACGGCGCCGCGGGAGGCGTTGATGAGTTTGGCGCCCTCGGGCAAGAGCGACAGCCGCCGTGCATCGATAAGGCCGCGAGTTTCGGGGGTCAGCGGCAGGAGGATCACCAGAATCTCGGTGCTGCGCAGAAACGCGTCGAGCGCCTCCATGCCGTTGCTGCATCGCACGCCCGGAATGTCCTTCAGGCTGCGGCTCCAGCCGCGCACGTCGAAACCGGTGCGCGCAAGCGCCTGCGCGGCGGGCGCGCCGAGTTCGCCGAGGCCGAGCACGCCGACCTTGATGTCCGACAACGCGCGCGGATGCACATATTTCCATTCGCCGCGGCGCTGCGCGCGCTCAAAAATGTAGATGTCGCGGGCATAGCGGATGACCGAGAACAGCACGTAAGAGCTCATCAGCGACACCATGCCGGTGTCGGAAAGGCGCGAGATCGGCACGTCGGGAAGATCGTCGCGGCCGACCAGCGAATCCACGCCGGCGCCGAGATTTGTGACGAGTTTCAGGTTGGGGAAGCGTGCAAAAAAGCCTTTCGGTGGTTTCCACGCCAATGCGTAATGGACAGCGGCCGGATCGACGGCGCCCGGATCGGTGTGGAAATCCAGATCCGGCAGCTCCGCGGTCAGGGTTTTCTTCCACGCAGCCGGATCGTCAAACTCGCTGTAAAAAATCAGCGCATCCTTGCTCATGACGTACGCGCCTTTTCCAGGAGACGAGCCATTGCGGTGATCGCCATCTCATATCCCAGAGGACCGAGGCCCGCGACGATACCCGTTGCCGCCTTCGAAATGAAGGAATGATGGCGAAACGGCTCGCGTTTGTAGATGTTGCTCATATGCACTTCGATGATCGGCTTTTCATAAGCAAGCAGCGCGTCGAGAATGGCGATCGAAGTATAGGTCAGCCCGGCGCCGTTGATGAGAAGGCCGTCGGTGTCCTGCCGAGCGGCCTGGATCCAGTCGATCAGTTCGCCTT